>NZ_PTRE01000188.1 GCF_002965065.1 Escherichia sp. MOD1-EC7003 | reverse complement strand
CGACTGAATAATGTGATGACGCTGTAGAATTTTTAACGTGACACAGAATTCTGAACGCTCTCGCAGAATCCCCCACATCCTGAAGGGGGTGTATTCAGACAGGCATCCCACCTGACTTCGAGTGATGATTATTCACCACTATAGAGAGCATTAATTCTAAGTGTCATATGAAAGTTCCAATTGATATATATCAAACAAAATAACCCTGACTAATGAATTATTACGTTTATCATGTTAACTCATCATTATCACATCATCATTGTAAATAATTAAATTAGCTTCCATAACATTAAAGTATGTATCCACTGACGTTTTTTTACATAACGAAGAATTGACCATTTTGTTCTGGTGTGCCTTAATGTAAGTATCGTCCACGATGTGGGACATACTTCAAGGAACCATTTGTGAGTCAGGCAACCAGTATGCGAAAACGACACCGATTTAACAGTCGCATGACCCGTATCGTACTGCTCATCAGCTTTATCTTCTTCTTTGGCCGCTTTATCTACTCGTCCGTCGGTGCCTGGCAGCACCATCAGAGCAAAAAAGAAGCTCAGCAAACCACACTCTCCGTCGAATCACCGGTACAACGTTAGCGGGTATATCTAACTTTGTTCCAACAATAAAGCAGCCTCAGGTTGTATAATCTCTTTTGTCACTTTTTGGCTTACATGAGCGAAAGCATAATTGCATGGTCAATTATTAATTTCCCAGTATGATGTGCTTTAATATGCAATTTACATATAAAACAGCACTTAACATTCATGTTTTATATAATAAAAATTAATACTTTACTCATAACATTCATATAATTTATCAAAATAAAATTAATTCTTCATACCATCATCAATAGATTTACTTTTGTCGGGTGATGATTTTAAATAATCGTGTTTTTTACAATGCGATTAACAAGGATTAGTGATGAACTTTAAAAAATGTTTCTTACCTGTAGCTATTCTGGCTTCTTTCACTCTCGCAGGCTGTCAATCCAATGCAGATGATCATGCTGCCGATGTTTATCAAACAGACCAGCTAAACTCAAAACAAGAGACCAAAACAGTAAATATCATTTCAGTCTTACCCGCTAAAGTCGCTGTAGATAACACAGCAAATAAACAAGCTGCACAGACCTTTGGTGCTGTTGTTGGTGCTGTTGCAGGTGGTGTTGTGGGTCATAACGTCGGTTCTGGTAGCAGCCTGAACACCACTGCTGGCGCAGTAGGCGGCGGTGCGGCAGGGGCAGCAGCAGGTTCCATGGTAAGTGATAAAACTTTAGTTGAAGGTGTTTCTTTAACCTATAAAGAAGGGAAGAAAGTATATACTTCAACCCAGGTTGGCAAGCAATGTCAATTCACTACCGGTTTGGCAGTTGTTATTTCCACTGCTTACAATGAAACCCGCATTCAGCCAAACGCGAAATGCCCTGAGAAGAAATAATCATCAGGGGGGTTCATGAAGAAAATATTGCTGTGTGCCATTCTTACTACGCTAAGTAGCACGGCCTTTGCCTCTTCATTGCAAGATCAGCTTTCTGCGGTTGCTGAAGCTGAACAGCAAGGCAAAAATGAAGAGAAAAAAGAGCATGATGAATGGGTCGCAGAACGCAACAGAGAAATTCAGCAAGAGAAACAACGGCGCGCAAACGCCCAGGCCGCAGCCAATAAAAAAGCGGCTGCGGTTGCTGCGGAACGGAAAGCTCGCCAGGATAAACTGGATGCTGATGCGGCTACAGATAAAAAACGCGATCAAGGCTATGAAGATGAACTTCGAAGCCTGGAGATCCAGAAACAAAAACTGGCTCTGGCAAAAGAAGAAGCCCGCGTTAAGCGCGAGAACGAATTTATCGATCAAGAGCTTAAACGTTCAGCTGCGCATACCGATGTTGTACAATCGGAAGCCGATGCAAACAGGAATATGTCTGAAGGTGGCCGCGATCTGATGAAGAGCGTGGGTAAAGCGGAAGAGAATAAATCAGACAGCTGGTTTAATTAATCGACGTCAGCAACTTCAAGTCTATAATTCGTGAGGATAAAAAACCCTCTGTAGTAACAGAGGGTTTTGTTCATTCATAGTGCAGGAATCAAATCATTCCCACTCAATGGTAGCCGGCGGCTTGCCGCTGATGTCATACACCACGCGGGAAATACCGTTCACTTCATTGATAATGCGGTTGGAAACACGCCCCAGGAAGTCGTACGGCAGGTGCACCCAGTGTGCGGTCATAAAGTCGATGGTTTCGACAGCACGCAGAGAAACCACCCAGTCGTATTTACGACCATCGCCCATTACGCCAACGGAACGTACTGGCAGGAAGACGGTAAACGCCTGACTGACTTTATCGTACAGATCCGCTTTACGCAGTTCTTCAATAAAGATGGCGTCAGCACGGCGCAGCAGGTCACAGTACTCTTTCTTCACTTCGCCCAGCACACGAACGCCGAGGCCCGGTCCAGGGAACGGGTGACGGTAGAGCATATCGTATGGCAGGCCCAGCTCCAGACCAATTTTACGCACTTCGTCTTTGAACAGCTCTTTCAGCGGTTCAACCAGGCCCATCTTCATCTCTTTCGGCAGGCCACCGACGTTGTGATGAGATTTGATGACGTGCGCTTTACCGGTTGCAGATGCGGCAGACTCAATGACGTCAGGGTAGATAGTACCCTGCGCCAGCCACTTCACATCTTCCAGTTTCAGTGCTTCTTCATCGAAGACTTCAACGAAAACGCGACCGATGATTTTACGTTTTGCTTCTGGATCGTTTTCACCAGCAAGCGCTGACAGGAAGCGATCTTCTGCCGGAACGTGGACAATGTTCAGACCAAAGTGATCGCCAAACATATCCAGAACCTGCTCTGCTTCATTGAGACGCAGCAGGCCGTTGTCGACGAATACGCAAGTCAGGTTTTTGCCGATAGCACGGTGCAGCAGCATTGCGGTTACGGAGGAATCCACGCCACCAGAGAGGCCGAGGATCACTTTATCATCGCCAACCTGCTCGCGGATGCGGGCTACAGCGTCGTCGATAATTTTTGCCGGCGTCCACAGGGCTTCACACTGGCAGATATCACGCACAAAACGCTCCAGCATGCGCATACCCTGGCGAGTGTGAGTGACTTCCGGGTGGAACTGTACGCCGTAGAAGCGTTTTTCTTCGTTAGCCATGATGGCGAACGGGCAGTTTTCGGTGCTGGCAACGGTGACAAAATCGGACGGGATAGCGGTAACTTTATCACCGTGGCTCATCCAGACATCGAGCAGCGGTTTACCGTCTGCGGTCAGCGCATCTTCGATACCGCGAACCAGTGCGCTGTCGTTTACGACTTCAACCTGCGCGTAGCCAAATTCACGTTCGTTAGAGGCTTCAACGTGACCGCCCAACTGCATCGCCATGGTCTGCATGCCATAGCAAACGCCAAATACCGGTACGCCTGCTTCAAAGACATACTGCGGCGCACGTGGGCTGTTTTCTTCTGTGGTGCTTTCCGGGCCGCCGGAAAGAATAATGCCGCTTGGATTGAAGTCACGAATTTGTGCTTCTGTCACATCCCACGCCCACAGTTCGCAGTAAACACCCAGCTCACGCACGCGGCGCGCAACCAGCTGAGTGTACTGAGAACCGAAGTCCAGAATGAGGATGCGATGCTTATGAATGTTTTCCGTCATTGACGCTTATTCCGAGGCAAGTAAAACAGATAATATAAATCGCCCGACATGAAGTCGGGCGAAGAGAATCAGGAGCCCAGACGGTAGTTCGGGGACTCTTTAGTAATGGTCACGTCGTGAACGTGGCTTTCCTGAATACCCGCACCGCTGATACGTACAAACTCCGCTTTAGTACGTAGTTCGTCGATAGTACCACAGCCGGTCAGGCCCATACAGGAGCGCAGGCCACCCATCTGCTGGTGAATGATCTCTTTCAGGCGACCTTTATACGCCACGCGGCCTTCGATACCTTCCGGCACCAGTTTGTCGGCAGCGTTGTCGCTCTGGAAGTAACGGTCAGAAGAACCTTTGGACATCGCGCCCAGAGAGCCCATTCCACGGTAAGATTTGTAAGAACGGCCCTGGTAGAGTTCGATTTCACCCGGCGATTCTTCCGTACCGGCCAGCATGGAACCGACCATCACTGCGCTTGCGCCAGCGGCGATAGCTTTCGCGATATCGCCGGAGAAGCGAATACCACCGTCAGCGATAACCGGAATTCCGGTGCCTTCCAGGGCTTCTACTGCGTCAGCAACGGCAGTGATCTGCGGAACACCTACGCCGGTAACGATACGGGTAGTACAGATGGAGCCAGGGCCGATACCGACTTTAACCGCGCTGCAACCGGCTTCTGCCAGTGCGCGTGCGCCTGCGCCCGTTGCGACGTTACCGCCGATGATTTGCAGGTCAGGATATTTTGCGCGAGTTTCGCGAATACGTTGCAGAACGCCTTCAGAGTGACCGTGAGAGGAGTCGATCAGCAAAACATCAACGCCTGCGGCAACCAGCGCATCAACACGCTCTTCGTTACCAGCACCCGCGCCAACCGCTGCGCCAACACGCAGACGACCTTGTTCGTCTTTACAGGCATTCGGTTTACGTTCTGCTTTCTGGAAGTCTTTCACGGTGATCATGCCGATCAGGTGGAATTCGTCATCAACCACCAGCGCTTTTTCAACGCGTTTTTCGTGCATTTTTGCCAGCACAACTTCACGAGCCTCGCCTTCACGTACGGTCACCAGACGCTCTTTCGGCGTCATGTAAACGCTAACTGGCTGGTTCAGGTCGGTCACAAAACGCACGTCACGACCGGTGATAATGCCGACCAGTTCGTTTTCTTCGGTAACGACCGGATAACCGGCAAAGCCGTTACGCTCGGTAAGTTCTTTGACTTCACGCAGAGTGGTGGTTGGCAGCACGGTCTGTGGGTCCGTCACCACACCAGATTCGTGTTTTTTCACGCGGCGAACTTCTTCAGCCTGGCGCTCAATGGACATATTTTTGTGGATAAAGCCAATACCACCTTCCTGAGCCAGAGCAATAGCCAGGCGCGCTTCCGTTACGGTATCCATTGCTGCGGAAAGCATAGGGATATTCAGACGAATAGTTTTCGTCAGTTGGGTGCTGAGGTCAGCAGTATTCGGCAGAACGGTAGAATGAGCAGGAACGAGGAGAACGTCGTCAAACGTCAGAGCTTCTTTAGCGATACGTAGCATGGGCAATATCTCGACCAGAGTGGTTAATAAATATTGCCGCGGCATTATACAGAGCGTAACCGATTGCATCTACCCTTTTTTTGCAAAAAAGGCTTGCTATCCCCGGAGGGCGGGTTACTATCGACTGAATAACCTGCTGATTTAGAATTTGATCTCGCTCACATGTTACCTTCTCAATCCCCTGCAATTTTTACCGTTAGCCGCCTGAATCAAACGGTTCGTCTGCTGCTTGAGCATGAGATGGGACAGGTCTGGATCAGCGGCGAAATTTCTAATTTCACGCAACCGGCTTCCGGTCACTGGTACTTTACGCTCAAAGATGACACCGCCCAGGTGCGCTGTGCGATGTTTCGTAACAGCAACCGCCGCGTCACCTTCCGTCCGCAGCATGGGCAACAGGTGCTGGTGCGCGCGACTATCACGCTCTACGAGCCGCGCGGCGACTATCAGATTATCGTCGAGAGTATGCAGCCTGCAGGCGAAGGGCTGCTCCAGCAAAAATACGAACAGCTAAAAGCAAAACTTCAGGCAGAAGGGTTGTTTGACCAGGCGTTTAAAAAGCCGCTGCCCTCGCCTGCCCACTGCGTCGGGGTGGTTACCTCAAAAACCGGTGCCGCGCTACACGATATTTTGCATGTGTTAAAGCGTCGCGATCCCTCTTTACCGGTGATTATCTACCCAACCGCCGTGCAAGGCGATGACGCGCCAGGGCAAATCGTTCGAGCCATTGAACGGGCAAATCAGCGCAACGAGTGCGACGTGTTAATCGTCGGGCGCGGTGGCGGTTCGCTGGAAGATTTGTGGAGCTTTAATGACGAGCGCGTAGCCCGTGCCATCTTTGCAAGCACCATTCCCGTGGTTAGCGCTGTTGGTCATGAAACCGATGTCACCATAGCCGATTTTGTCGCCGACCTGCGGGCACCCACGCCATCTGCCGCAGCGGAAATCGTCAGCCGTAATCAACAGGAGCTTTTGCGCCAGATGCAGGTCGGGCAGCAGCGCCTCGAAATGGCGATGGATTATTATCTGGCGAATCGCCAGCGTCGCTTTACCCAGCTTTATCACCGTCTGCAACAGCAGCATCCGCAACTGCGACTCGCCCGCCAGCAGACCACGCTGGAACGACTGCGCCAGCGGATGAGCGCCGCTCTTGAAGCACAGTTAAAACATGCCGCGCAGCGCCAGCAACGCGCCGCGCAACGGCTGAATCAGCAGACCCCGCAGCCGCGTATTCACCGCGCGCAGTCGCGCGTTCAGCAACTGGAATATCGTCTGGCAGAGAACATTCGTGCGCGATTAAGCGAGCAACGCGAACGTTTTGGCAACGCGGTCACCCATCTCGAAGCGGTCAGTCCGCTCTCCACGCTGGCGCGCGGCTATAGTGTCTCAACGTCTGCAACCGGTAATGTACTGAAGAAAGTCAAACAGGTAAAAGCAGGCGATGTGATGACCACCCGGCTGGAGGATGGCTGGGTAGAGAGCGAGGTCATGTCCGTGACCTCGCAAAAAAAACGCGCGCGTAAAGCGAATTAGCTCACGCGGCGTTGGCGACTCCCCCTCTTTCATCATGACCATCAGCGAAACGCCTCACTTTTTACGTTCACTTCACCTGGGCTGTTGCTGACGGGCAAGCAGCGGCGCATGAGGATTGACCAGACAGACCTGTTCGCTGGTCGTCACCACTGAGTTGGTCGTTGTTTTATCGCCGGTATCCAGCCGAATTTGCTGGTAGTCACCGGTGTTTGCCTCCCTGTCCAGCGCCCACCAGTATTTGCCCAACGTAACGGGCCAGCCATACTGTGTTTCGAGCGCACCATCAGGATAATCGTTATATAGCGACTGCAAATCGTTCAGCAGCGGTTGATACGTTTCATCACAGCCTGTGACACCCATTTTCTGTATATTGTTTATACTGATCAGCGGCCAGGTTTCATTGCTGGCTTTAAAACTGCCAGAGGCCTTCCCTGGCATTTCACTATACAAAAGTGGACGATGGAACGTCACCCCAGCGCTGCCAGTCACCGTTTCCGGCATATGACCCCACATCGTAGCCTTGTCAGTGTCCGGGCTGGTCAGGACGGTAAAAATAACGTCCCGGCTGGCAGTACGTGTTTCATCGTCCATCAGCTTCACGTCCAGTGTTGTTTTCAGGCCCACTGCCTCATCCTGTGAAACAGTAAACGTTATCTGCCCTTGCTCATTGGTATTCAGAAATAAATAAGAACCGGAAGCAGTCATCAAATACGTCGCCATACTCGCGGGTTGTATGTTGTTTAAGGTAATATCATCTCCACTATCGGAACTGGTATACGCGGTACCATCGCGCCGTAATCCAGAATTACGACCAAGTCTCACCGCCGTGTTTTTGACCGGTCGCCCGGCGTTATCCGTGACGTTCACTACCGCGGCAATGGACTCACCTTTTTTCACGACGGCTACGCCTTTGTTCTCGTCCCAGGGCTGTAATGAAAAAGCGATATTCATCTGGCGTGGCTCAGTTTCGCAGAGCTGTAACGCAAGATTACTTATCTTCGTGGTCGAACTTACCTTACCGGTGTCTAATTTGATATATTGCCAGTAAATACTTTGATCATTCGGTTTTCTGTCCCCGGCCCACCAGTTTTGCTTAATGGGTAAACCCAGATCGGTGGCAATCTTGCCATCGCGATGATCGCTATATAATGACTCAAGATTTTCTACCGTCGCCATTTGCGCCATCGGACAAGCGCCACGCCCATTATTAAAATTTTCTACCGTATACCAGTCTTCATTCGTTTCAGTATAAACAGACGCATCCGTCGTGGAAGACAGCTCATTGTAAAGCAGAGGTCGTTTAAATGACGCGCCGTTAGGGGCCGTAAACGTTTCCGGCATATGTCCCCACATATGCGCTTTGTCACTGTCCGGACTGTTTACGACGGTGAAGATGACCGGTAGCGTCGACGTCACTGATGGCACCTCATATAAGCTGGCGGTGAGGATGTTTTTCACCCCCGCCCCGTGACGAGTGTGATCCGCGCTATCTGCGCTGAGATCAACAGGAAGCGTACCGTCTGCCCTTGTAACGCCATAAAAGACATCATTAGACGACCACTGTGCGACATCGGTGCCAAGAAACAGAGCGCTGCCTGACAACATCCAGCCAGTATAGCTACTGTTACGCGCCGTCCCCTCATTACGCGCAAGGATAAAAGGCGTATTGCCCCTCGGGTTGCCAGCCGCGTCGAGGGTGGTAACCAGCAAGGGGATGGTTTCCCCAACTTTCACTTTAATCGCCTGCGCCGCGCTATTTTTCTCTATCGTGGAGGTGAAAAGGAGCTGCGCCGCCAGGGGTTGCGGGGTCGACGTGCAAATCTGATACTGCATGTTGCTGGCGCTGTCACTGGACCATCCACGGTGCCCATCATCATCCAGATCGACGGTGTCATACGTCCTGAACATCGCCTGACCAAAATATTGAGAGGGTGTACCACTCCAGTAAGAACGGTTAATCGGCCAGCCCTGCCCGGTTTTTATCGTTCGGTTCGGGTATTTACTGTAAAGCGAATCCAGCTCCTTAACGGATGGATAATAGCCGGAGGCGCAGTTAGCCGGATTGTTTTTGCCGCTGTTCGGCCCGTAAAAGGCCGCCCAGGATTCATTGTCTTCGGTATATTGGGTGGCGTTACTGGTGCGTCTAAGTTCAGCATAGAGCTGCGGACGCTGATACTCGCTGCCGTCCGCTGCCGTCAGTGAGTCCGGCATATGGCCCCACATTTGGGCTTTATCGCTGTCCGGGCTGGTGACAACGGTAAAGATGGTATCAATACTGGCGCTCACGCTTTCGTTGCCATAGAGTGCGGCGGTAATGGCAACGCGAGTGCCTTCGGTATCTGGTCGGGTAACATTGATAATGACGCTACCGTCCGTGCCGGTCATGTTACCCGTTTTCGTGGTTTTATCGTTAAGCGACTCGCCGTTAATCACCACTGGCGAGACAATACCATCGCCGCTGCCAGCAATATGTTCATTGCCCTGACGGGTATAACCATTACCGCGATTCAGAACAAACGGCGCGCTCGGAAGCGGTAACCCGCTGGCGTCTTTTACCGTCACCTTCAGTTGCATCGTGTCACCTTTTTTCGCCTTCACGGCGTGGACGTCTTTGCTGTCATACCACTGTGAAGGATTGGCCGGTTCAATGGTGATAGATGCCGCCGCCGGGTTGTCACTGGTCAGACAACTGATGTAGCTGGAATCCGTGCCGCTAACGTTTTCTGTGCCGTTGTCCAGCCTCAGATATTTCCACGTCGTCGCGCTGGTCACGGTGGAGGACCAGTATGGCCTTACCACTGGCCAGCCTTGCACGCTATTCATCGCTCCACCACTGTTGGCATCGTACAATGCCTGGAGTTGATCAATACGCGGAAGGCGGTTTACCGCGCAGCCGCCTGCCTCCGGCTTGCCCGCTGCATCGGCGTGGAGGACACGCGCCCAGGTTTCGTTGGCTTCATTCTGAGTACGGCTGGCGCTCACTTCTGACGCCAGTTTAGGCCGTTCGAAGGTCATGCCGCCCACGGTAACCGTGTCGGCCATATGGCCCCACATATTAGCAGTCGGGGTATCCGGGCTGGTGGCGACGGTGAACTTTACGCTGCGGTCAACGGACGTTCTTATAAGGGAGTCCACGGGTGTCACGCTTAATTGCGTGAGCAGCCCCACACCGCGCGGCTGGGTGAGGACGATTTCCGCATCACCGTTAGCGTCGGTCATCCCCCGGTATACTGGCTGCGCCTTAGTATAGGCCACGCCGTCAAACAGCAGTTCACCGTTACTGGGGTCGGTAAAGCCAGTGGACAATCCATCGCGCCGTTTGCCCGGAGCCATGGTGACGGTAAAGTCTGTGTTGGGTATTGCAGCCCCATTCAACGCATTCCGTGAATGGACATGCATTTTGAGCGACTGACCGACCTGAGCGACAACGCTCAGTGTTTGATCAAAGCCGTCGAACCAGACGTCCAGCACCGCCACCATTTCGTTGGCAGAACAGGTCAGATAGTGGGTGCTGCCGCCCGTTCCTTTGCTGCCGTCTTTGAGGTTAACCCAGGCCAACTGCCCACTGTCCGACGATATATAAGTGTGATCGTTCGTCGGCCAGCCGTGTTCAGTGCGCATTTCATTTGTAGGATGTTCGCTGTACAGGTGTTCAAGCGAGCCGGTATTCGGAACCTGACCGATACCGCACTGGCTGGATGCATTCTCCACTGAATCGAACGTCGCCCACGTTTCATTATTTTCGCTTTGCTGGCCGTGAGGTCCGCTGGCCTCGACCGCCAGCAGCGGACGCTTATACAGGTTGCCAACGTCAACGATACCCTGCATATGGCCCCACATAGTGGCCAGGGCAACGTCCGGACTGGTGATAACGGTAAAAATCACGCTAAAAGGCAATGTCACTCTTTCGCCGTCGTCGCCATCTATCACGATGCGAATCGGCGTTTCCACCCCCACACCATTGTCATGCTTAAATGCCAGATACACCTGACCGTTGGCGTCGGTGAAACCGGTATAGTGCTCTGGCGACGAGGCACGCACCCCTTCGGAATAAATTACCACCCGCTGATCGTCCCACTCGTCTTTGTGCACGCCCTGACGGTTGGTTGAAGGATCGAGGAGCAATTCTACATAGCGATAAGGCAAGGGTCTTTTGCTGTCCCGGTCTACTACAGTCATTACCAGATCGAGAGACTCACCCACCTCGGTTATATAAGGCCCATTTGGAGAGAGGCTGATTTCCGGGTGCGCTGGTGGCAGGGCTTTATCCACACAACTCACCAGTAGCGCATTGCCGTCCGCTTTCGCTGTCACCTCGCCGCTCTGCGTGTCGACGGCATAGTGGGTTTCCAAAATCTGATCGCGGGAGGATGACCAGTAATCGCCAAGCGGCCAGCCAGGATAGGTCGCCACGGTGTCATGCGCGTTACGCATCGCCACCAGTTGTTCCGCATCCGGCAGAATGTCGCAGTGGTTATCCGCGCCGTTCCAGTTAAACAATGCCCAGGCCTCGTTACTCTCAGAGAATGAACCGCTGGCACCGCTGGTTTCCGCCGCCAGCTTCGGGCGGGTGAAGGTATAAGTAACGCCGTTCAGGTCGGCTGTGACGCTCTCTGCCATATGACCGTACATCGCCGCGTCCAGGCTGTCCGGGCTGGTCTGGGTGGTAAAAATCACGTCTGTTTCAGCAAGAAGATCGGGGTAGCGTTGTGAGCTGACCACCAGATGCGTTTTCACGCCGGGGCCGTCCGACTGCGTCACTACTACCGTGGCGTTACCGTTGGCATCCGTGGTGCCACGATAGAGCGTACTGGTCGTGGTCAGTTCGGTGTCACCTATGTGGACCGGATATCTGTTATTTACCACCTTTTTGCGGTTTATCGCATCGTCGCGGCGAATGACAAACGGCGCATTACCGATATTCTCACCGTCGCAGCCCTGGGTCGTGATGGTCAACGTGATGCTCTCGCCCACTTTCACTTTCGAGGCTTCAAGCGCGTCATCCCGATGATCGCCACTGACGATGACCGGATGACCCAGACCGGATGCGATATCAATGGCGACTTTCTGCGGTAATATCGGCAGCGTATTCTGGTCAGGTACGCCGGTGGACGTCTGTAAGAGGAGTGCGGGAGTCGGGTTAGCGTCATCGCTTTCGATCTCCGGCCAGACGACGAGGTGGCGTCCGGCAAGATTTTGCACACAGAACGTCTGGTTGAGGATCGGCTGCGGGTCCAGTGGCTTATCCGGCGTGGCGGCGTCGGCCCATATCAGTCCGACCGCTGGCGGCTGTCGGTTTTCCCAGCTCAACGGCGGGGTGGCGAAAATGTCGCCTTCGGTATCATGGGGATTAACCACCTGCATCGCGCTTGCGGCAGCATTAACGCTAAAGTCTCGCGGCTGCGCATCATACCTCACCACATGGGTGGGGCCTGGCGTCAACAAAACGCTGCCCTGGTAGACTGACGCCGTTGCTCCATCGGCTTGCGGGATAGTGCCGTTAATGGCACCGGTTGAACGATTCAGCTCCTGCCAGGTACCGCTCTTCAGATTGTCGGCGAACGACTGCCCCGCCCAGGCGCAGAAAAACAGCACTATCGCCAGGAAAAAACGGTTTACGTTATTTTTATGCAGATTCCCGTCCATGTGTAACATCCACCTGTTTTATTCTTTCTGTCTCGTTTCAACACGCTTTGCTTAATCCGCGATTAAGCAAAAGATGCGGAAGGTTTACCGGGTTAATGTCAGATTGCGGCCTCGCCTTAGCCGACAAAGCACCGCTCCCCGAAGGGAAGCGGTGGTACGTCGTTTTATTTGCGTCTGAAGTCGACAGACAGCCCAAAGCCCTGGACGCCATCGGGCCCAACGGTAACGCCATTTTCTGCGCCTTCGAACTCCGTTTTCGCTTCGGCGTTGGTAACCGGGATAACGAGATCCTGGTTGTTGTATTTCCCGTTGACGATACCAGGTATCCCCGTCGCGGCAATGGCGCTGGTCCCGGTAAATTTCCAGCGATAGTCGTACTCGCTGGTAACTTCTTCGCCTGGATTGTATTTGCTGTCGCCGTTTTTATCGGCCCACAGCAGGACTTTATAGGTGGTGTTAGTTTTGAGTTTAGTGCTCGTACCCAACAGGTTAGAGGTTGAACCTGACTCGTAAATAACGACTTTAACGTTTTCGTTCACCACCGGACCTTCCGGAATATCGTCATCATCCGCGCCGCCGCCTGCATCGGTGGAGAGATCGTTTAGCAATAATACCGTTGCCACACTGGGATCGCCGGTGGTGGTGGTTGGCGTGATTTGGATACCAATATAACGATCGGCATCTGCCGCCTGGATCTCATAGCTGCTGCTGCCTTTGGTGCCAATTTCTTTCGGATTGCCACCGCTCTGATCGCTGTAGCTCATCCACTGGACGGTTGCCTTAGTGGCAGTATTTTGCGCATCCAGGTCGCCTTCCGTATCGCCAATTGCCCAGTTGATAGTCACCGTATCGCCCACATGGAACTGTCTGTCGCCGTCATTGGTGATGGCGCGCGTACCGCGATCGATAGTCAACGTGACATGGTTTTTATCTGTCTCCGCAACTTTATCCGCTGCACGGGTGATCCACGGCACGGTCCCCTGAATAGTCCCGGTTGATGCGGTAACAATCTGCCATTGTCCGGTTTTCAGATTACCATCCGGCGCAGCGACCGCCGCAGGAACGGTACAATATCCTGCGACTACCAGCGCTAAAGCGACCTTTGTCAGCCGCCGTTTGCCTATTGCTTGCATTAAGACTCTCCTTTTCTTCAAAATTCAGCGACTGGCCGGTCAGCCATTACGCCGACGCTATTTTTTCTGGCTGTACGTTACGCGTAAGCCATAGCCCTGCACGCCGTCCTCTTCGCTGGCAGCGAACGTCTGCGCCGCTTCACGGTTGGTGGCAGGAAGCACTAAATCCGCATTACTGGTATTTGTCTGCGCTCCGGTATGTCCGTTGACGCTCTGCCCGGTAAATTCCCACTGGTAGTCGTACCGGACCATTTCTTCTTCACTGAGCTGCTCCGACATCTGGAAAACACCGTCGCTGTTTTTGTCGCGCCACAGCAGGAACCGGTAGGTGTTATTCACCGTGAGATGTTTGTCTTTTTTATCAATGAGATTGATGGGCTTAGTCGTGTTTGTTTGATAGATGATGGCGTTCAGGCCATCAATGGTCTCACCGATAAAAGTGACGTCAACATAGTTGCTGTCGCCGTAGGCATCTTCCTTCGCCTTCCAGCGGAAGGTGCCCGGCAGCGTACTGGAGAGCGTGACCGTACCGACCTCTTTATCGCGTTTGGCGATAAATACGCAGGGGTTTTCCATTGAGCAGGGTTTGTCCACCAGAGTGACTTTTTTATCGTTGTTGTCGTACAACGCTGGCGTCATCGCATCGTCCACCAGTTCGTTGCCGTTGCGATCGGTATTGTCGCCAAAAGCGTCGGTGAGCAGAACGTCCATCACTACGCCGTCCACGCCGTCTGCCTGCGCGCTGGCCTCATGGCTGTGATCGGTGCGATCGGGATCAGCAATATTGTCGACGATCAGTTCAATCTTGCGCCCCTGTTGGACGGTGATCGCCACCACGCCAGACATTTCCTTGTTACCTTGTTCATCCTCAAGGGTGATGCGGACTTTCCAGCTATTCAGCGCTTCGCGCTCGGCTTGCGTACTGGCGTTGACCCACGCAGGCAGCACCAGGTTCCAGCGGTTGTTATTGCCTTCGGTCAGTGCATCTGCCTTTACCACCGGCATCACCAACGTGCGGTTGGCGTTATTCTTCGCCTGCCAGGATGCAGTAGCGATTTTATAGTGGTGGTTGATGAGCGCGTTAATCGTCCACTGACACTTCTCAAGGCCGATGCCCTCTTCCGGCGTGTCTTTCACCACGCATTCCGGGTGCAGGTTGGCTTCCGAGGCTTTTAGCCATAGCGTGACATCCAGCGGATCTTTCTCACGGTATTCGAGGATAATGAAATTATTACGATCGACAAAATCAGTACGGCTGCCGACGAGCGAGCGCTGAATTTTGACGTTTTCCGGGTCAAGCTGCGCCGCCAGTGGCGTACCGAGTTGATAATTCAGGGTGGCATTAACGCTGAAATCGTTGCTGTCGCCGGTGCCAGCTTTGTAATCCGTGCCAACGGTGAGTAGTGGCACCGGCGTATAGTTCAACCCAAGGGTGACCGCATGAGGGTCTTTTTGCAGGTTGTCCTTGCCGAACAACGCCACCTCGTCGCCGTAATATTGCTCAAACATCAGCGTCGCGCCAAGCTGCGGATAAAACGGCAGCCACGTTTCGGTGCGCACGTCCCAGCCGCGTGCCGGGCGCTCTTCATAAAAGTCGAAATCGTCGGAGTCTTTCCAGTCGGAAAGCGGGTGATAGTAGTTGCCGGAAAAACGAAGAAAATCGGTCCAGGCTTCGGTGCCTATGCCGAGTCGTCGGTGACCACGGGTGAAATCGTAGTCATAAAAGACGTTGCTGCCAAGCAGCCAGTCGCTGACGTTTTGCCGCACGCCAATGCCCACGTTACCAATGGTGCGATCCTCTTTGCGCTGAACGGAAAACTGGCTAAACAGCAGTGTGCTTTGGTTGTCATACCAGGGAACGAAATAGTCCAGCGAACTGCCGTCCAGGTCGCCGCCCTCGCCCACCGATAAAGTCGTGCGCACTTTCCCGTAAGGTGACATCAGTCCTTCGATATAAGACTGGGTGGAGGAGGTAATTTGATTTTGCAGATAGCTACGCGCCTGGGATTCGAGTGCTTGCGGGGTCAGATTTTCAAACCCCTGAGTGGCAGAATTGGTGATGTAATCGCGAGTCTGTTCTTTAAAGCTTTTGCCTTTGTTTTCCTGCTCTGCCTTCTGTGCAGCAGCGCTACCGAGATCGGGTAATGTGTTGTTTTCAGATTTGTTTTCTTCGGCAACGGCAACGCCAGAGGTAAATATAGCTCCCCCATAAATTAATATTGTTAATATTAAACGCCGCCAAAATCCCATTAAAAATCCCTTTAGAGATTTTATTCCCCAAAAGTGCAGTTTATGGCGTCAGCGTGGAAAAAAAACTAAATGAATTCCTAAAAATTGACTAAATTAATCAATATGGCACCAATTATTCATCAGTCCTTTAGTGGAAATTGAAATTCACTTAAAACACATATTCTTCAAATATATAAAACAAGCAAATCATTCACTAAATAAATAATTAAAGTGCGAATTCAATGCGCTTCTTTGAAATTAATCCATGCCCCCTCTGGCAAAAATAATCTACTGCGCCGCAGGCTTTAAGCACTTCCAACGGCTGATGGCATTCCGGGCATAGTGGCGTTAACGTGAAATCCTGATGGCAGGAAACGCAGTGCGCCTGAGCGTCGTTTTGTTCAAGTGGGTGATTGCAGATGGGGCAGTTGAGTTTCATAATACCTCCAGTTTCATTGCCCTTCTCTTATAACGCAGAGAGGTGCAGTGGGCAGGTTTCCCGGCCCACTGATGGTCAGTGATTACTTGCTTTTCTTGATATGCTTCATCAGACGCTTACGCTTACGCATCTGGGTCGGGGTCAGGGTGTTACGCTTGTTCGCATACGGGTTTTCCCCTTCTTTGAACTGAATACGAATCGGCGTACCCATCACGTCCAGAGACTTACGGAAATAGTTCATCAAATAACGCTTGTAGGAATCCGGCAGGTCTTTTACCTGGTTACCGTGAATCACCACAATCGGCGGGTTATAGCCACCTGCGTGAGCATACTTCAGTTTGACGCGACGACCACGCACCAGCGGCGGCTGGTGATCTTCAACTGCCATGGTCATAATACGTGTCAGCATAGACGTTCCCACACGACGGGTAGAACTGTCATACGCTTCACGTACTGACTCAAACAGGTTACCGACGCCGCTGCCGTGTAATGCAGAGATGAAGTGTACACGGGCGAAGTCGATAAAGCCCAGACGGAAGTCCAGCGTCTCTTTCACCTGCTCTTTTACTTCCTGACTCAGACCATCCCACTTGTTAACCACAATCACAAGTGAGCGCCCACTATTAAGAATAAAGCCCAGCAGGGAGAGATCCTGATCGGAAATACCTTCACGAGCGTCAATCACCAGCATCACCACGTTAGCATCTTCAATCGCCTGCAACGTTTTGATTACCGAAAATTTCTCTACCGCGTCGGTGATTTTACCGCGCTTACGTACGCCCGCAGTATCGATGAGTACATACTCACGTCCATCGCGTTCCATTGGAATGTAGATACTGTCACGCGTGGTGCCCGGCATGTCGTAAACCACGACGCGTTCTTCACCGAGAATACGGTTAGTGAGTGTAGACTTACCGACGTTCGGACGTCCAACAATCGCCAGTTTGATCGGCAAACTTTGCGGGTCAAAGTCGTCTTCCTCTTCTTCTTCGCCGTTCTCTTCCGCTTCAAATTGCGCCCAGTACTCAGCGTCTTCATCTACGTCTTCTTGCGGTGCAACATCCTCCATCCACGGCAACAGGACGTGCTCCAGCAGACTTAATACACCACGACCGTGAGACGCGGCGATCGGGTAGATTTCACCTAAACCAAGCGAGTAGAAATCAACCACTGCCTGATCCGGATCCAGGCCGTCAGTTTTGTTTGCCACCAGGAAGGTCGGTTTTTCACGGGAGCGCAGATGTTTAGCAATCGCTTCATCTGCCGGCATCAGGCCCGCGCGCGCATCCACCATAAACAGTACGACGTCTGCTTCTTCAATTGCCAGCAGTGATTGTTCTGCCATGCGGGTTTCTACACCGTCTTCTGTACCGTCAATACCGCCGGTATCAATACAGATAAACTCGCGGCCTTCAATTTCTGCACGACCGTACTTACGGTCACGAGTCAGACCCGGGAAATCCGCAACCAGCGCATCTCGGGTGCGAGTTAGACGGTTAAATAACGTGGATTTTCCTACGTTAGGGCGCCCGACAAGCGCGACCACAGGTACCATGTTTAAAGCCTCATTTTTATAAATCATCAGACAACGCGCACTATATTCGTGTCGTTGTTAAAAACAGGAAAACGGCCCCTGTCCAGGAGCCGTTTTCAAAGTGAACGACAGAGACGATTAACGTGTAATAGAGTACACGGTCCCGTCTTTTGCCTGGATCAGCAGTTTACCCTCAGCGGCAACCGGTTCAGTCTGGAAACCGGAGCTATCAACTTTTTGCTGGGCAACGAAACGACCATCTTCGACGTTGATCCAGTGCAGATAACCTTCACTGTCACCTACCACCAGGTTGCCATTATACAGCACCGGAGCAGTCAGCAGGCGATGCTGCAGATCGCTTTGTGTCCACAGCGTAACGCCGCCATCAATGGTCAACGCCATCACCCGGTCATTTTGATCGACCAGATAGATGCGGTTGCCGTCGACGATGAAATCATTCACCGAACCCAGTTCGCGTTTCCACATAATCTGACCACTGCGCAGATCAAGCGCCGTCAGGTTACCATTATAGGCCAGCGCGAAAACAACGCCGTTAACAACGACGGGAGTCGTGTCAACATCGCTCAGACGGTCAATTTCGGTAGAACCGATCGTCTGGGAAATACGCTGCTGCCAAATCATCTGGCCTTGCTGCATTAGCACCGCACTGACGCGACCATTATCGCCACCGACGACGGCCGCACCAAAAGCCGTTGCTGGTGCAGACTCGCCACGCAAAGAGAGTGAAGGCATATCAAGGTTAACTGTCCATTTAACAGCACCGTCAGCTTCGTTCAGCGCTTGTAACTGGCCGTTACTGGTGTGGATTAACACCAGACCGTCGCTGACCACCGGGCGAGAAAGTGCTTCACCCGCGACTTTAGTTTGCCATGCCACAGTACCATCGCTGGTATTCAGCGCGTAAACCTGCGCCTTTTCACTGCCAATGTAGACATGCCCGCCAGACACGGTCACGCCGCCAGAAAGTAATGCAGGCTCTTTAGAGAACCAGCCATCTTTCTCGGCCAGATTGACAGACCAGATTTCTTTGCCATCATCCGCATTCAGCGCTTTTACTAAACCAGCGCGGTCCGCTGCATAGACAACGTTGTCCACCAGTGCCGGATGAAGATTGGAATAGAAGTTTCCAATGCCGCTACCCACGGAAGTGCTCCACGCCGTAGTTGGCGTAAACTGGTTTTCAACGGTCGGCAATGGGGACATCTTTACCACATCTTCTTCACTGTTAAACAGCGAACAGCCGCTTAAAAGGGTAACGGAAAGCAGTCCTGGCAGCAGTAATTTACGCAATTGCATCGGGTCCCTCTCAGATGGACAAATTATTAATTTTCATCTGCATCATTTCGCTCAGTGCCGGGGTAACATCGCTTTTCACGCCAGCTTCCCATGCACTACGCGCACCTTGCTTATCACCTTTGCTCAGCAATGCTTCACCACGCAGGTCGGCAACAATGGCAGCCCACCCTTCACCTTTAATGGTATCGAGGGTTTTCAGCGCGGCATCAGCCTGCTTGAGTTGTACCTGAACGCGGGCAAGACGCAGATTTATCACGGCGTTGAGATTTTCATCGCTCGTGTCTGCCAGCCCCTGTTGTAACTGAGCGGCAGCTTTCTCTAGTTCATTTTTGTCAACAAATTGCTGCGCAAGTTCCAAAGAAGCCAGCGCACCATAGGTATTTTTATTTTCAGCAGCAAATTTTTCTGCCGCCGGAATACTATCCGGTTTACCTTCGCTCACTGCGGTAACCGCATTTTGATAAGCAAGAGAAGCGGAGCGTGTAGAATCAACCTGATGGCTGTTCCAGTAGCGCCAGCCAATCAGTGCGCCAACGCCCAAAATCCCCCCAACAGCCAGTGCTTTGCCATTTTCAGCAAAAAAGCGTTTAATCGCTTCTACCTGGTCGTTTTCGTTCTCGTAAATTTCCACGCTGTCCTTCTCCTTCCTTAACCCAGTAACGTGCGCAAATGCGCGGCTACGCTATCCTGCGCGACGGCTGTTTGCTCACCAGAGCGCAAATCCTTCACTACTGCTGTGCCGTTAGCCACTTCAGACTCACCCAGCACCACAGCAACGCGGGCACCCCATTTATCAGCACGGGCAAACTGCTTCTTAAAGTTGCCGCCGCCATGATTGGTCATCAGTTTCACGCCCGGTAATTCATCACGCAGACGCTCTGCTAATGCCATAGCTGCAGATTGTGTGTCAGCACCTGAAGCCACCAGGTATATATCGACAACAGGAGAGGCAATAAATTCCGGATTAACCGCCTGAACTAACAATACAAGACGTTCGAGGCCCATCGCAAAACCGACTGCCGGTGTTGCACGCCCCCCCAGTTGTTCCACCAGACCGTCATAACGACCGCCAGCGCACACGGTGCCCTGGGAACCGAGGCTGTTAGTCACCCACTCGAAAACGGTACGGTTGTAGTAATCCAGGCCTCGAACCAGACGCTGGTTTACGGTGTAAGCGATCCCCGCACTCTCAAGCAGTTTGCACAAACCGGCAAAGTGCTCACGAGATTCCTCGTCCAGATAATCTCCCAGGGCCGGAGCGTCGTTGAGAAGCGCCTGCACTTCCGGATTTTTGGAATCCAGCACGCGCAGGGGGTTGGTGTACATGCGGCGTTTGCAGTCTTCGTCCAGCTTTTCTTTATGCTGCTCAAGGAATGCCACCAGCGCATCGCGGTAATTGGCGCGTGCTTCCAGCGAACCGATAGAGTTCAGCTCAAGAGTTACGTGTTCGGAGATACCCAACGCACGCCACCAGCGGGCGGTGAGCATAATCAGTTCAGCGTCGATATCCGGCCCTTGCAGACCGAAAACTTCGCAGCCCAACTGATGGAACTGACGATAACGCCCTTTCTGCGGACGTTCGTGACGGAACATCGGCCCGATATACCACAGACGCTGTTCCTGATTGTACAGAAGACCATGCTCGATGCCGGCGCGTACACAGCCCGCCGTCCCTTCAGGGCGCAGAGTCAGGCTGTCGCCATTGCGATCCTCAAAGGTGTACATCTCTTTTTCAACCACGTCGGTGACTTCACCAATCGCACGTTTGAATAGCGGGGTCTGCTCTACAATCGGCAAGCGGATTTCACTGTAACCGTAGCTGCCGAGCACGTTTTTCAGTGTGCCTTCAATGCGCTGCCAGATGGCCGTTTCGCCAGGCAGGTAATCGTTCATGCCGCGAATGGCTTGAATGTTTTTTGCCACGTTTATTCTCTTTCTGAATATAAAAATGAACCCTCAACGCGCCCCTCAATATTTCGGGAGCCATGCGGGTTCAATCATACACGGGAAGCGAGGCGCTTCCCATCACGTTATTATTTTTCAAGCTGCTGAACGTCAATTCGACGCGCTTCGTCCAGCTGACTGGCTTTCGCACGAATGCGCGCTTCCAGCTGATCGATCATATCGTTGTTGTCCAGGCGGTCTTTACGCACGCCATCTTCATAGAGGCCGCTTTTCTTGTTGCCACCGGTGACGCCGAGTGTAGAAACCAGCGCCTCGCCTGGGCCATTCACCACGCAGCCGATAATCGAAACATCCATTGGAGTGATGATATCTTCCAGACGTTGTTCCAGGGCGTTAACCGTACCAATAACGTCAAACTCCTGACGCGAACAGGTCGGACAGGCGATAAAGTTGATCCCGCGCGAACGGATACGCAGCGATTTAAGGATATCGAAACCAACTTTAATCTCTTCAACCGGATCGGCTGCCAGCGATACGCGCAACGTGTCGCCGATGCCTTCAGACAGCAGCAAACCTAAACCAATGGCAGATTTAACCGCGCCACTGCGCGCACCACCGGCTTCGGTGATCCCAAGATGCAGCGGCTGATCGATCTGTTTTGCCAGCAGGCGGTAAGACTCAACAGCAAGGAAGACATCGGACGCTTTTACGCTGACTTTGAACTGATCGAAGTTCAGGCGATCAAGATGATCAACATGGCGCATGGCCGATTCCAGCAACGCCTGCGGCGTCGGTTCGCCATACTTTTCTTGCAAATCTTTTTCCAACGATCCGGCGTTAACGCCAATACGGATCGGAATGTTTTTATCGCGCGCACAGTCAACCACCATGCGAATACGCTCTTCATTACCGATATTGCCGGGGTTAATACGCAGACAATCGACGCCATATTCCGCTACTTTCAGCGCAATGCGATAGTCGAAGTGAATGTCAGCCACCAGCGGCACGTTAACCTGCTGTTTGATGAGTTTGAACGCTTCTGCCGCGTCCATCGTCGGTACGGATACACGGACGATATCAGCGCCAACACGTTCCAGCGCCTTGATTTGCTTGACCGTTGCTTCGACATCTGTCGTACGCGTATTGGTCATGGACTGTACGGCGATGGGAGCACCATCGCCAATCGGCACATTCCCAACGTAAATACGTGTTGATTTTCTACGTTGAATTGGAGCCTGGTTATGCATGAAAAATCTCCCGCGTTACCCGTCTGTTACTGCGCCGGTGATTGTTCGGCATTGAGGGTCAGACGCGCAACCTGGTTAGTTCTGATAAAACGACTCAGATCGACAGGTTTCCCTTGATACTGGATCTGTACTGCGGCTGGCGCACCAATTTTCAGTTTGTACGGTGCCTGGCCGGTTAAGTTCAAATTACCGTCTTTACGCTGCATACCGCTAAACAGTTTTTTACCGGTAGCATCAGTGACTTCCAGCCAGCAATCGTCAGTAAAGTTCATCACCAGCGCATTCAAATCAGCCGCCGGCGTAGCCACACCGGCCTGATCGGTTGGCAACGGCGCTGCGCCATCTGGCGCTGTTGTTGCCGTTGGTGCCGGGGTTGCAGCGGTATCAATATTTGCTTGCGAAGGTGAAACAACCGCATTCTGTTGCGGATCAACAGCTGGTACTGGCGCCGTTACGGCAGGTGTTTGTGTGTTGGTTGCAGTTGCGTCCACAGAGGCTGGCGGCGTGGACGTTGTAGCCGGGTCTGTAGTTGTCGACGTATCTAACGGAACACTCTGCCCTTGCTCGCTATTACTGCTCAGTTCTGCCGAAGATTGGTCGGCCATCGTGGTGATCTCTTCCTGCTGAGCTTTATGGTCTTGCCACCACCAGGCGCCGCTCAGGCCGATAACCACAAACAGCACCAGCCAGGTGAAGGTCATCAGCCAGCCGTCGCGTTTTTTGCGGCGTTTACCGAGAGAAAAACTCTGCATCGGCGCAACTTTTGCAGCCCGTAGTGGAGCCTGCTTTTCCAGCCCTGGCAGCAGTTCTTCTTCTGGAATATGTACCAGACGCGCATAAGAGCGGATATATCCGCGCAGGAATGTTGAAGCAAGATCGGCGTGTGCCTTATCTTCTTCAATGTCGCGTACCGTGGAAACCTTCAGACAAAGTCGCTCGGCAACGGCCTGCTGACTAAGTCCTAGTTGTTCGCGAGCATTACGCAGGCGAGCGCCGGTAGTAAGTGCTTCATTTTGGTCGTGCGTGGCTTCAGTATTCATTCGCTGCAGGTACGTTTAAATGAGAATTGAGATGCTGGTGAACTATCATGCCCACCGACACCGCGAAACATCCGTAAAGTTAACCGTTATCATACAGTATAAGACCGTCTGTGTGCTCGTGACAAAACCCACATCCACTAAGGCTAACTTACTGTTGCATCGTTACATACTGCCTTAAAGTCAGCAAAAACGCACCGTTAATATTGACCAGACAATTGCAACTTAATGCTTCATTCATAAAAGATTACGCCACGGTACATAAAGTAACCGTGGCGTAATAGCTATCAGACCGCTTTAATGTCGATAGCTTCACCCTGCATCCGTTTACGCAGGGTACGCTTCGTACGGTCAATAACATCGCCCGCCAACTGACCACAGGCAGCATCGATATCATCACCACGGGTTTTACGCACAATAGTGGTGAAACCGTAGCTCATCAGCACTTTTGAGAAACGGTCGATACGACTGTTTGAGCTGCGTCCATACGGCGCGCCCGGGAACGGGTTCCACGGGATCAGGTTGATCTTACACGGCGTATCTTTCAGCAATTCTGCCAGTTGATGCGCGTGTTCAGTGCCGTCGTTAACGTGGTCAAGCATCACATATTCAATAGTAACTCGGCCCTGATTGGCGTTGGATTTCTCCAGATAACGGCGCACCGCAGCAAGGAACGTTTCGATATTGTACTTTTTGTTGATTGGCACAATTTCATCACGAATTTCATCGTTCGGTGCGTGCAGGGAAATTGCCAGCGCAACGTCGATCATATCGCCCAGTTTATCCAGCGCCGGAACCACACCAGAAGTAGAAAGCGTCACGCGACGTTTAGACAGACCGAAACCGAAATCATCGAGCATGATTTCCATCGCCGGAACGACATTGCTCAGGTTGAGCAGCGGCTCGCCCATGCCCATCATCACTACGTTAGTAATCGGACGTTGACCGGTGACTTTTGCTGCGCCGACGATTTTCGCCGCACGCCACACCTGGCCGATAATTTCCGATACCCGCAGGTTACGGTTAAAGCCCTGCTGGGCGGTGGAACAGAATTTACACTCCAGCGCACATCCTACCTGCGAGGAGACGCAAAGCGTGGCACGGTCGTCTTCCGGGATATACACCGTTTCGACGCGCTGATCGCCAACGGCAATTGCCCATTTAATGGTGCCGTCAGATGAACGCTGTTCTTCAACCACTTCCGGTGCGCGGATTTCTGCCACCTCTTTCAGCTTGCCGCGCAACACTTTGTTGATGTCGGTCATCTCATCAAAGTTGTCGCAGCAATAGTGATACATCCACTTCATCACCTGATCGGCGCGGAAGGGTTTTTCACCTAAATTTTTAAAAAACTCCCGCATCTGCTGACGGTTGAGATCCAGCAGGTTGATTTTTCCATCTTTCGTGGTGACGTTTTCAGGTGTGATTAATTGTTCAGACATATGCTATTCCGGCCTCGTTATTACACGTTATGGCCCCTGGAGGGTTGAAAAAAGAAACGCCCCGGTGAGCGGCGGCTCATCCGGGGGCGCTGCATTGTACAAATTCTGGCGCACAGATGCCACGTTTGCACGCGGCATTTACGAAATTATTAACGGGTGCGCGGGCACACTTCGCCTTCGCCGAAGAAATAAGCGATTTCGCGAGCAGCAGATTCGACGGAATCAGAACCGTGAGTACCATTTTCGGTCAGGCTGTCAGCGTAATCGGCACGCAGAGTACCGGCCAGTGCGTTTGCTGGGTTGGTCGCGCCCAGCAGATCGCGGTGACGCTGAACGGCGTTTTCACCTTCCAGCACGGAAACCACGATCGGGCCAGAGGTCATAAACTCAACCAGACCATCAAAGAACGGTTTTCCATCGTGTTCAGCATAAAAGCCACGAGCCTGTTCAACGGTCAGGTGCAGCATTTTGGTGCCGACAATTTTGAACCCTGCAGCTTCAAAGCGCGCAAAGATATTACCAATAACGTTTTTTGCTACCGCGTTCGGTTTGATGATAGAAAAAGTACGTTCAATAGCCATGTTAACCTCTGTAAATTGTTCTGTTGTTGTTTGTACCAGCGTACGAGATGGCGCGGATTATAATGAGCAACAAGGCCGTTGACTATTGACGAAGGTAACATTTTTTTAAAATAAAATGAATTTTAGCAACAAGTCGACATTTAGGGTGCTCTCATCCCATAGCGATGCCGTTGGCAATAAAGACAATTTTGCGCATTTTGCTGAAAAGTAATAAAGGATTTTTGACAGGTTTTACAGACTTTGCGATTAGCATGAAGATTCACAATTTTTGCCGGTTGAATCGTCAATTCAACGGTCATTGCCTGATGAAAACAAACAGCAATACAGTTTTGACAACCGTTACACAAGGCATCATTAATTTGTAAATGGCCTTCGTTAAGCGAAAATACCTGTTGCCCGCAGGCCCGCCAGCATGCACCGCAAAGCTGACACTTTTGAGGATCCATCATCGGACGAGCATCACTAATCTGGGGCCAAAAATAATGCAACCGACGAAATCCTGGTGGTATTTGTGTCATCTGAACATCCGCACGCTGCACATGGAACAAACGACGCCGGGAAACATTCACCTCACTGATATGTGGAGATACCACAGACCAGCCTTCCTCGCCGTATTGCCGTAAGCGTTCGTTTAACAGCAATAACGCACGCTCCCATGCCTTCGCCTGACTCAGATCAATCGCGATCGCAGTGATCCCCTGCTCTTTATGCCATAGCAAAAGTTCTTCCAGCGTCGGAGCAATAGTGGTGAACGGTGCGACCAGGGTGTGATTGCGAAAATAACGTACAGGGGAATTAACGCCGCGAATAGCCTCTTGCGGGCAAATAAACTGGCAAACCGCACATTCAATACATTGTTCAGCCTCGACCGCTACGCCCTCTTCTGTCAGCGTTAGCGCCTGTGCCGGGCAAGCCTCAATACAGGCGTGACATGTTGCAAAACGAAAACGTTGGCGCGCGCATTCAGCGCCAATCGTTATGTTATGACTTAACATTAGCCGATACTAAAAAAGACAAAACGCAGCATAACTTCACTCCCCACCAACAATATGCTGCCGAACAACGCCGCCGGGATATTCTTTTTACAACCACCGACAGTAAAGAACATCATCCCAATAACGGAAATTCCCCAGCTTAGTGTCAGTATGGGTTTTAACTGTCCAGGCATCGCTAATGACGCATGTGGCAGTGTGGCTATCTGCATCGCATTCGCCGTTAAATCCTCTATCCACAGCGGCTGAACCAACAAGCGCAACAGAACCAGAAGAGCGATCACCAACACGCATCCATTACGCAGGGCATCAATCTGCGGCAAAATTCCGCTAATGCGAAACACCGCTACCAGCGCAGAACCGAGTATCCCAACTGAACCTAAGAACATAATCAGCGTGTTGTAATGCTGCCAGGTGATAATCGACGTATGGATGTAAACTTGCGCCATGCAGAAAACATCAACAATCCCGACCACAGCCGCCAGCATAAGCAGGCGTTGCCAGCCGCCTTTGCGTAACATGACCAGTACCGTGGATAAACCTAATAGCGCCAGATACAGTGCACCAAAGATAATTTCCCGACTCAGCCATGAGCTGGAAAAATGACTTAGCGCATGCATCGCATTAAGCGGATAACCCAGGTGTAAGGTAGAAATCAGTAACCCCACGGCCCCTGCCAAAAAAGCCAACAGTAATGGCGGTCGTATAACCGGGTGGACACTGGAGGTGATTAAAATATGACGATGAAGAAACGCCAGCCACAACGTCATACCGACCGATGCCTGTAACAGCAGCGTAAAAGCCATTAACGGTAATTCATGCATGATGTGACGCCTCCTTTTCCGCGCCCTGATGCGGTTTAATCACCAGATTTGGCTGCGTAATCGACGAATCAGGTAAACCTTTCACATCACTGACATCGCCATACTTTTCACGCAACTCGTCAATAGGGCCGAACTTAATCGCCCCCAACGGGCACGTTGCCACACAAATGGGTTGTTCTCCTTTATCTTGCAGATCAATACAGAAATCGCATTTCGACATCTGCCCGGTCTGCTCATTCATTTGCGGTGCGCCGTAAGGACAGGACCAGGCGCAGTAACCGCAACCGACGCACTTATCAGTATTCACGCGTACAATGCCGTCTCCGGGACGCTTGTGCATCGCCATCGTCGGGCAATTTTTAGTACAGATCGGATCCGTGCAGTGGTTACAGGAGATAGAAAGGGTATAAGCAAAGACATTATTACTCACGCCGCCCTCTCCGGTGGCGATGAAGCCACCGCCGTTAACTTCATACACGCGGCGAAAACGTCGCCCAACCTCAAGATTATTTTTATCTTTGCAGGCAACCTGGCACGCCTTACAGCCGGAACAACGAGATGAGTCGATGAAAAAGCCTAATTGTTTACCGCTAACCGGACCATACTCTTTAAATTGGCTCATGCTTTCTCAACCTCCACCAGCATAGTTTGATGGGAATTCCCTTTCGCCAGCGCAGTGATACGGGCAGAACTCAACACATTGGCACAACCTCCGCGGTCAATACCTTGCGCATCTGGCTGCCACCACGCTCCCGCCTGCATAGCAACTACGCCAGGGATGATTCGGGGGGGTATTTCCACCGGGATAATGCTCACACCACGATCGTTATAAATTTTTACGCTATCTCCTTCGCCAATCCCGCGCTGTTTGGCATCCTGCGGATTCAGCCAAAGTTTTTGCGTCTGAACTTCTTGCAGCCACGGGTTAGGATACTGGTTGGAATTAGCACGGTTTTTCCCTTTCCAGGTGATGAGCTGCAACGGGTATTTCGCCGTCAGTTTATCTTCTGGCCCTTCAAAGGCAGGGACATAGTGCGAAAGCGCAGGAATTTCTGGATCTTGCATATCGAAAAGACGCTTAGAGAAGATCTCAATTTTTCCTGAAGGCGTCGGGAAAGGATTATTCTGCGGATCGCGAATATTTGCTTCGAAAGCGATGTGCGGCGCGCTTTTAAAAAGATGGCGACGCGTATTTTGCAGGGTCGCGAAGTCCGGTAAATTTTCATCCGGCATCGCCAGACGAGTTTGCTCCCAGATATGCTCTATCCATTGCTTTTCATCACGTCCCTGACTGAACTCAGCTTCGACACCCAGTTTTTTCGCCACCTCACGCAACCATTCATAATCGGTGCGACGTTCAAACTCTGGCTCAATCAGTTTTTCTGACAGAATAAGATAGCTCGCTGTTCCCCATGTTTCGCCGATATTCCAGCGTTCCATAAAGCTGGTTTCCGGCAGCAACACATCGGCATATTTCGCGCTTGGAGTCATAAATAGATCGCTGAGTACGATGAATTCTATTTTAGATTCGTCTTCAAGGAGCTTCGCGGCCTGGTGGATGTCCGGGTTCTGATTCGCCAGATAATTACCTGCCAGTGAAAATAGCAGACGGATATTACTGTCGAGTTTATCGACGCCTTTTAGCCCATCTTGCGGCGTAACTTTAGAAGCATCATCTGCCGCCTGCATCCAGTTCATAATCGAGATTTTCGCTTGCACCGGATTCTCTGGCATATCTGGCCCAACGCAGAATTTACGATTAGAACTACCGCCATAACCTGCCGCCCAGCCACCTTTGATGCCGACGTTACCGGTAATCGAGGCCAGTAAAGTTGAACCTCGGGCGGTGCGTTCGCCGCAAATATGTCGCTGCGGTCCCCATCCCTGAATCAGGGCTGCGGGTTTCGTGTTGGCATAATCGCGCGCCAACTGACGAATGGTTTGAGCCGGAACGTGGGTAATTTTTTCTGCCCATTCCGGCGTTCTGTGTACGCCATCTTTTGCTCCAAAAAGATACGCAACCAGCGATTCGTTTTCAGGGACACCTTCCGGCATGGAGTTTTCATCAAAACCGAGCGTATAGGTGTCGATAAACGGCTTATCGTGGAGATTTTCACTGATGATGACGTACATCATCGCATCCATCAACGCATTGTCGGTGGTCGGCAGCAGAGGGACCCACTGATCGGCAAGTGAAGATACGGTGTCGGAATAGCGCGGATCCACGACGATAAAACGCGTACCGTTTAGCTTCATTATTTGAAAATAGTAATTGGTGTGACCGAAGATGGTTTCCGTCGGGTTATGCCCCCAGAGGATCACCAGTTTGGTATCCAAAAGAGTATCCATCGAGTTACCGCTGGCCGCCACACCATACGTGTAAGGCGTTGCCGCCGCAGTATTACCCAGACTAACGGAGTGATAATACTCGAGATAACCTCCGGTTAAATTTAACAGCCGACGCGCCATCGCATCGCCAGAAAATGTTCCACCAGAAACAGCCGTCCCGACATGGACATAACGTGAAGCCGGGCCATATTGTTGCGTGATCCTTTTCAGGTTATCGGCAATTAAGGTCGTTGCCTCTTCCCATGAAATACGCTCAAATTTACCCTCACCCCGCTTACCAACACGTTTCATCGGATATTTCAGCCTGTCGGGATGATAAACAAATTTGCGATATCCACGCCCACGAACACAGGCGCGCATAACAGGCATTTGCGGGTCCAGTTCGTTATCGGGGAGCGTAGTAATTTGCGTCACCACGCCGTCACGCATATGCGCCCGAATATCGCACTTACCTCCGCAATCAAATGTGCTACAGGTGGGCACAACTTTATCAGCTTCAGGAGCTGTAATTTCTGGCGACGCATCTGGGGATTGCGCCTGAGCGGTAGAAGAAATAAAAGGCAAAGTGATAAGCGCGGAAGTTGCTTGTAAAAAATTACGTCGTGATACTTGCGGAAATGTAATGCGTTCCTTTTCGCCTGGCGTATCCATCTTGCGTTCCTGAAAATGAAAAAATAAATATTCACGTATTTATTCAGGAATAATACTGACAACAATCAAACAATTATTTGCTTTAAAAATTGATATTATTAATATATTATCAACACAAATATTATAACTTGATTAATAGATATTTTGTATATTTCACTGAAATGCAAAACGTACTGTCTCTATTTGCCCCGCTTCATCCATCACCATCAATTGATAATCACTTTTATCCGTCAACTTCAGCGTTATTTTTCGCCCGCGATCAGTTAACGGC
>NZ_PTRE01000187.1 GCF_002965065.1 Escherichia sp. MOD1-EC7003 | reverse complement strand
GCCTGCTCTGCGATGGACGCTCGCTTCCCCTGTTAAGCTGGATAGTTCCGTCAGAAAAACAGCAGAACTCGCAGATACAAAAAAACTTCCTGGATGCCCTTGCCGAGGCTGTAAACCCTGTGGCCAGAGTCATAATAGTTACCGATGCGGGTTTCCAGAGTGCATGGTTCCGGCATATAAGTAAGCGGCTCGTCAGAACCGTATTGATATTTACTGAGAGCTCAGATCAACTTTCCAGG
>NZ_PTRE01000186.1 GCF_002965065.1 Escherichia sp. MOD1-EC7003 | reverse complement strand
CATTGTTTATATGGACTGCATTGTCGTCAAAGTCCGTCAGAATGGCAGCGTAATCAACAAAGCTGTCTTCCTGGCGTTGGGTATCAACACCGAAGGCCAGAAAGAATTACTGGGTATGTGGCTGGCCGAAAATGAAGGCGCAAAGTTCTGGCTGAGTGTGCTGACAGAGCTTAAAAATCGCGGTCTTCAGGACATTCTGATTGCCTGCGTGGACGGTCTGAAGGGCTTCCCGGAGGCGATAAACAGCGTCTACACGCAGACTCACATCCAGCTGTGCATCATCCATATGGTGCGTAACAGCCTGAAATACGTGTCCTGGAAGGACTATAAAGCCGTCACCAGCGGGTTAAAAGCAGTTTATCAGGCCCCGACCGAAGAGGCGGCGCTGATGGCGCTGGATGCGTTCGCGGGAGAATGGGACGATAAATATCCGCAAATCAGCAAAAGCTGGCGTGCACACTGGGAAAACCTGAATACCTTCTTCGGCTACCCGGCGGATATCCGTAAGGCTATCTACACCACGAACACGATAGAATCGCTGAACAGCGTGATCCGTGCGGCGATAAAGAAACGCAAAGTGTTCCCGACAGATGACTCGGTGCGTAAGGTAGTGTATCTGGCGATCAAGGATGCGTCGAAAAAATGGCGTATGCCGATCCAGAACTGGCGGCTGGCAATGAGTCGTTTTATTATCGAGTTCGGTGACCGCCTGAGCGATCACCTTTAATACGGTGACAGTTACACAGAATCATTTACAGGGTCAATTTTTATCATGAATGGTATAAGTGGAAGTGTTTATATTTGGTATCCAAAGAATGAAAATGTTGGGCATTGCTCATTACAGATAGGTAATAACAATTCTCCTGAATACTATGTCAGTTGGTGGCCGGATGGTAAGGCAAAATTCTTTGGACGAAATAGTGTACTAAACAGTTCTTTTATTCATAACAATGAGATTAAGCAGGCTCCCTACATCCTTATACCTAAAGAATATGATCTTCAGCTTGAAAACGGCCCCCCTCATGTAACCTATCATTTACATGATGATTGCTTTAATCTGGACAAAATGCGCGATGCATGGATGTTGATAAAAACAAAAAATAATCCTCATTACCGTATGATCGGAAAAAACTGTGCGGATATTGTTGGCAGAGTACTTACTGAAGGTGCTTCAAGTGCCAGTCGACGTTATGTATATAAAAATTCAAGGCCTGGGTTCTTAACGACGCCAAGAGATATTGCAGTCATGCTCAATCAACTGACAAGAGAGGGAGGAGTAGAGAAAATTGTATCACCGTCATGCCCAAAGCGACGTCATAGCCTTATGTATGTGTGCATGAAAATGCGTTAACTGTGTGATTCATAGACATCGTTTCACTATAATACCTCACGATGTACAGGGAAATTCAGCAGCGGCTACAGTGGGTAAAACTCTATGAAACGTCCGGTTATGCGGGATTTGTATGCCGTCGCTGTGGCATTTCTCGGCCCACATTGCGTAAATGGTGGCGCAGATATCTGGCTCAGGGCATTGCTGGTCTGGAAAGCCACAGCCGTCGCCTCAAGCGTTCACGATCAACGAAAACAGGCACTCGCGAAGTCGCTCTGATTCTGGAGTTACGTTCTCAGCGAAATCTGGGTGCAAGACGTATTCAAAGCGAGTTAAAACGACTTCATTCAATCTCACTGGCAATAGCAACAATCCACAAAGTCCTTTGCCAGAATCAGGTTAAACCTGTTGTTAAATTTCGGCGTAAAGCTGATTTCATTCGCTACGAACGTCCTGTTCCCGGTGATCGGGTTCAGATGGATACCTGTAAAATTGGCCCCGGCTTATATCAGTACACATCTGTTGATGATTGCACTCGCTACAGAGTCCTGAGGTGATCTTACCCAGCAATAGTGGACACGCGGCTAAGTGAGTAAACTCTCAGTCAGAGGTGACTCACATGACAAAAACAGTATCAACCAGTAAAAAACCCCGTAAACAGCATTCGCCTGAATTTCGCAGTGAAGCCCTGAAGCTTGCTGAACGCATCGGTGTTACTGCCGCAGCCCGTGAACTC
>NZ_PTRE01000185.1 GCF_002965065.1 Escherichia sp. MOD1-EC7003 | reverse complement strand
GAGCCTGTCAGTAATTCTGTGTAACTGCCACTGTATTAAAGGTGATCGCTCAGGCGGTCACCGAACTCGATAATAAAACGACTCATTGCCAGCCGCCAGTTCTGGATCGGCATACTCCATTTTTTCGACGCATCCTTGATCGCCAGATACACGACCTTCCGCACCGAGTCATCTGTCGGGAACACTTTGCGTTTCTTTATCGCCGCACGGATCACGCTGTTCAGCGATTCTATCGCGTTCGTGGTGTAGATAGCCTTACGGATATCCGCCGGGTAGCCGAAGAAGGTATTCAGGTTTTCCCAGTGTGCACGCCAGCTTTTGCTGATTTGCGGATATTTATCGTCCCATTCTCCCGCGAACGCATCCAGCGCCATCAGCGCCGCCTCTTCGGTCGGGGCCTGATAAACTGCTTTTAACCCGCTGGTGACGGCTTTATAGTCCTTCCAGGACACGTATTTCAGGCTGTTACGCACCATATGGATGATGCACAGCTGGATGTGAGTCTTCGGGTAGACGCTGTTTATCGCATCCGGGAAGCCCTTCAGACCGTCCACGCAGGCAATCAGAATGTCCTGAAGACCGCGATTTTTAAGCTCTGTCAGCACACTCAGCCAGAACTTTGCGCCTTCATTTTCGGCCAGCCACATACCCAGTAATTCTTTCTGGCCTTCGGTGTTGATACCTGGCGCCAGGAAGACAGCTTTGTTGATTACGCTGCCATTCTGACGGACTTTGACGACAATGCAGTCCATATAAACAATGGGATACAGTGCATCCAGCTGTCGGTTTTGCCACTCAGTGACCTGCTCTTTTACGGCGTCGGTGACTTTAGAT
>NZ_PTRE01000184.1 GCF_002965065.1 Escherichia sp. MOD1-EC7003 | reverse complement strand
ACGTATTTCAGGCTGTTACGCACCATATGGATGATGCACAGCTGGATGTGAGTCTGCGGATAGACGCTGTTTATCGCATCCGGGAAGCCCTTCAGACCGTCCACGCAGGCAATCAGAATGTCCTGAAGACCGCGATTTTTAAGCTCTGTCAGCACACTCAGCCAGAACTTTGCGCCTTCATTTTCGGCCAGCCACATACCCAGTAATTCTTTCTGGCCTTCGGTGTTGATACCTGGCGCCAGGAACACCGCTTTGTTAATCACGCTGCCATTCTGACGGACTTTGACGACAATGCAGT
>NZ_PTRE01000183.1 GCF_002965065.1 Escherichia sp. MOD1-EC7003 | reverse complement strand
CCTACAAAAACAGGCAGTTTCAATAGATTGCAGAGATTATGTAGGCCTGATAAGCGCAGCGCATCAGGCAAGTTTGCTGACAAAGCGCACTTTGTTTATGCCGGATGCGGCGTGTACGCCTTATCCGGCCTACAAAAACAGGCAATTTCAATAGATTGCAGAGATTACGTAGGCCTGATAAGCGCAGCGCATCAGGCAAGTTTGCTGACAAAGCGCACTTTGTTTATGCCGGATACGGCGTGTACGCCTTATCCGACCTACAAAAACAGGCAGTTTCAATAGATTGCAGAGATTATGTAGGCCTGATAAGCGCAGCGCA
>NZ_PTRE01000182.1 GCF_002965065.1 Escherichia sp. MOD1-EC7003 | reverse complement strand
GTTGTAGGCCTGATAAGACGCAACTGCGTCGCATCAGGCGTTGGGTGCCGGATGCGGCGTAAACGCCTTATCCGGCCTACATTCGACAGCCGTTGCAGGCCTGATAAGACGCAACTGCGTCGCATCAGGCGTTGGGTGCCGGATGCGGCGTAAACGCCTTATCCGGCCTACATTTGACAGCCGTTGTAGGCCTGATAAGACGCAACTGCGTCGCATCAGGCGTTGGGTGCCGGATGCGGCGTAAACGCCTTATCCGGCCTACGTTTGACAGCCGTTGTAGGCCTGATAAGACGCAACTGCGTCGCATCA
>NZ_PTRE01000181.1 GCF_002965065.1 Escherichia sp. MOD1-EC7003 | reverse complement strand
GCCTTATCCGGCCTACATTTGACAGCCGTTGTAGGCCTGATAAGACGCAACTGCGTCGCATCAGGCGTTGGGTGCCGGATGCGGCGTAAACGCCTTATCCGGCCTACGTTTGACAGCCGTTGTAGGCCTGATAAGACGCAACTGCGTCGCATCAGGCGTTGGGTGCCGGATGCGGCGTAAATGCCTTATCCGGCCTACGTTTGACAGCCGTTGTAGGCCTGATAAGACGCAACTGCGTCGCATCAGGCGTTAGTTGCCGGATGCGGCGTAAATGCCTTATCCGGCCTACGTTTGACAGCCGTTGTAGGCCTGATAAGACGCAACTGCGTCGCATCAGGCGTTGGGTGCCGGATGCGGCGTAAATGCCTTATCCGGCCCAGGTTTTGCTATTACCACCAGATTTCCATCTGGGCACCGAAGGTCCACTCGTCGCTGTCGCCACGACCGAAGCTGCCGCCGTTGAAATCAGCCGGAACAGCTTTGCCGTAATATGGGTTGGTTGAGGAATTACCGTTGTAGTCATAACCCCATTTCTCATCCCACTTGGCGTAGGTTGCGAAGACACGAATAGCCGGGCGTGACCAGATGCTGTCGCCAGCCTGCCATTGTTGTGCGAGAGTAATTTTGTACTGATTGTTCTTGTCGCCGGTGCGCTGGGATTCGACGTTGTCGTAGCCGATTTCCATCACGGTGCTCATGATTGGCGTCCACTTGTACATCGGGCGAATACCGACGGTCCACCACTTGGTGCCGTTGTCGTTATCCCAGTTGATATCCTGATACATACCCACGTACATCATGTCCCAGTTATCGCCCATGGAGATCGCACCATGGTCAAGGATACGCAGCATGTGACCGTTGTTGTTGATATTGTAGGCAAATTTTTCGTTATCAAACGCGACACCAGAACCCTGCGACAGACCTTTACCCTGCGAGGTCATCGAGTCAGTAGCGTACTGAACAACAAACTTGTTAAAGCCCTTCAGGACACTCTGAGTATGTTCAGCAGTGAATAACCAGCCGTCTTTCGATGCCCCATCAACCAGACGATAGTTATCACGCAGGTTGGCACGACCGTAGTCGACACCCAGCTCTAACGTGCCGCCCGGGTTGATTTCCATCTGCGCTAAACGCACGTCGAAAACGTCGTTCGCGGTTTCGTTGGTATAGTCATAAATATTGTTGCTGGCGAAAGAGGAAGAACCACCGGCTTCAGAGGAGCGGGTTGCTGCCAGAGAGAGTTTACCGAAGCCAACATCGATGTTTTCCAGACCGGCACCAGGACCAGAAATATCCCAGTAGTAGAAGTCGATCATATGAACGTCATGACGTTGGTAGAAACGCTTACCTGCCCAGATGGTGGAACCAGGCAGCCATTCGATCAGGTTTTTACCCTGCACGTTTGCTTCACGGAATGCCGGATCGGTAGCTTCCCAGTCATTCTGTTGCGCGACGGAATAGGCCACGTTAGTGTCGAAATAGAAGCTTTTATCGCCCTCTTTCCACACTTCCTGACCCAATTTTAATTCAGCATAAGTTTCACATTCGTTGCCAAGACGGTATTTACTTTGAGCGCCAGTGGCCTGGAAACACTGTTGTTCACCGCCGCTCCCTGTCCAGCCAATACCAGAACGCGCATAGCCGTGGAAATCAACAGCCATTGCCTGAGCAGACATTACGCCCGCTGCGACAGCAACCGCCAGAGGAAGTTTGCGCAGAGTAATCATCATTCTATCTCCTGAGTCATTGCTTTTCTTTTTTCACATCACCTGTGACAGGCTTTGTGTGTTTTATAGGGTGCTTAAACGCCCGGCTCCTTATGCAGTCGACGACATGCAGTGCCATCCTCACGGAACAGATGGCAACGCTCTGGCGGCAGGCCGATAGCGAATGTGGCACCTTCTTCTACCAACACCACGTCGTTCTGGCGGTACACCAGGTTTTGACGAATGGAAGGGATCTGGATATGGATTTGGGTTTCGTTACCGAGCTGTTCGACGACCTGAACTTCCCCCTCAAGGATGACGTCAGCGATATCGCTCGGCAGTAGATGTTCAGGACGAATGCCCAGCGACATGTTGGCCCCGACCTGAACATCACGGCTTTCAACAGGCAGCCAGACTTGCTGACGATTTGGCATCGGCAGCTCCACCTGCACTTGATCGATTGCGGTGGCAGTCACTTTTACTGGCAGGAAGTTCATCTTTGGCGAACCGATAAATCCGGCGACAAAACGGTCTGCCGGATAGTGGTACAGCGCCAGCGGTTTCCCAACCTGCGCCACGCGACCGGCGTCCAGCACCACGATTTTGTCGGCCAGCGTCATCGCTTCGACCTGATCGTGGGTGACGTAAATCATCGTGCGGCCCAGGCGTTTATGCAGACGGGAGATTTCGATACGCATCTGCACGCGCAGCGCAGCATCGAGGTTGGAAAGTGGTTCATCAAGTAAAAATACGCCTGGCTCAGCCACCAGCGTACGACCAATCGCCACACGCTGACCACCGGAGAGCGCCTTCGGTTTGCGATCCAACAAATGCGCCAGTTGCAGCACTTCTGCCACCTGGTTAACGCGCTGGTTAATCACCTCTTTTTTCGCGCCCGCCAGTTTCAGGCCAAACGACATGTTTTCTGCTACTGACAGGTGGGGATAGAGCGCGTAAGACTGAAACACCATACCAACGCCGCGTTCTGCTGGCGGGATGTCATTCATCCGTTTTTCACCGATGAACAGGTCGCCGCTGGTGATCGTCTCAAGTCCGGCAATCATGCGCAGTAAAGTCGATTTACCGCAACCAGACGGCCCGACAAACACCACGAACTCACCTTCATGGATGTCCAGGTTGATATCTTTCGATACCACGACCTCGCCCCAGGCTTTCGTTACATTTTGCAGCTGTACGCTCGCCATGCCCTTCTCCCTTTGTAACAACCTGTCATCGACAGCAACATTCATGATGGGCTGACTATGCGTCATCAGAAGATGGCTTAAATCCTCCACCCCCTGGCTTTTTTATGGGGGAGGAGGCGGGAGGATGAGAACGCGACTTCTGTGAACTGAACCGAGGTCATGTAAGGAATTTCGTGATGTTGCTTACAAAAATCGTGGCGATTTTATGTGTGCATCTCCACATTACCGCCAATTCTGTAACAGAGATCACACAAAGCAACGGTGGGGCGTAGGGGCAAGGAGGATGGAAAGAGGTTGCCGTATAAAGAAACTAGAGTCCGTTTAGGTGTTTTCACGAGCACTTCACCAACAAGGACCAGAGATGATGAAAATAAAAACAGGTGCACACATCCTCGCATTATCCGCATTAACGACGATGATGTTTTCCACCTCGGCTCTCGCCAAAATCGAAGAAGGTAAACTGGTAATCTGGATTAACGGCGACAAAGGCTACAACGGCCTCGCTGAAGTCGGTAAGAAATTCGAGAAAGATACCGGAATTAAAGTCACCGTTGAGCATCCGGATAAACTGGAAGAGAAATTCCCTCAGGTTGCGGCGACGGGCGATGGCCCTGACATTATTTTCTGGGCGCACGACCGCTTTGGTGGCTACGCTCAATCTGGCCTGTTGGCTGAAATCACCCCAGACAAAGCGTTCCAGGACAAGCTGTATCCGTTTACCTGGGATGCCGTACGTTACAACGGCAAGCTGATTGCTTACCCGATTGCTGTCGAAGCGTTATCGCTGATTTATAACAAAGATCTGCTGCCAAACCCGCCGAAAACCTGGGAAGAGATCCCGGCGCTGGATAAAGAACTGAAAGCGAAAGGCAAGAGTGCGCTGATGTTCAACCTGCAAGAACCGTACTTCACCTGGCCGCTGATTGCTGCTGACGGGGGTTATGCGTTCAAGTATGAAAACGGCAAGTACGACATTAAAGATGTTGGCGTGGATAACGCTGGCGCGAAAGCGGGCCTGACCTTCCTGGTTGACCTGATAAAAAACAAACACATGAATGCGGACACCGATTACTCCATCGCAGAGGCTGCCTTTAACAAAGGTGAAACAGCGATGACTATCAACGGCCCGTGGGCATGGTCCAACATCGATACCAGCAAAGTGAACTATGGTGTAACGGTACTGCCGACCTTCAAGGGCCAGCCCTCCAAACCGTTCGTTGGCGTGCTGAGCGCGGGTATTAACGCCGCCAGTCCGAATAAAGAGCTGGCGAAAGAGTTCCTCGAAAACTATCTGCTGACTGACGAAGGTCTGGAAGCGGTTAATAAAGATAAACCGCTGGGTGCTGTAGCGCTGAAGTCCTATCAGGATGAACTTGCGAAAGATCCACGTATTTCCGCCACCATGGAAAACGCCCAGAAAGGTGAAATTATGCCGAACATCCCGCAGATGTCCGCTTTCTGGTATGCCGTGCGTACTGCGGTGATCAACGCCACCAGCGGTCGTCAGACTGTGGATGCAGCGCTGAAAGATGCACAGACTCGTATCACCAGGTAATGCTGTGAAATGCCGGATGCGGCCCACAAAACCAAAACGTATGTAGGCCTGATAAGACGCGTCAGCGTCGCATCAGGCAATTGTTGCCGGATGCGGCGTGAACGCCTTATCCGGCCCACAAAACCAAAACGTATGTAGGCCTGATAAGACGCGTCAGCGTCGCATCAGGCTGTTGTTGCCGGATGCGGCGTGAACGCCTTATCCGACCTACAAAACCAAAACGTATGTAGGCCTGATAAGACGCGTCAGCGTCGCATCAGGCTGTTGTTGCC
>NZ_PTRE01000180.1 GCF_002965065.1 Escherichia sp. MOD1-EC7003 | reverse complement strand
CGCGTAGCACTGCCGACTGAATAACACATCCCCGTCAATACGGTTCTTGCTGCACGCTTACAATTAAAACATACCCGCCACAATAAAAACTTATACACTCTAAATTACTACTGTATAGTTATCAATACAAAGACTGCCATATTGCATATATACATGTGATATATATGTAATATATATACATTCAAACAAATTATATATAAGCCAATGTAAAAATGTTCAAATCATCCATCAGAAATATATTCTACCCATCCAGACTTGAGCGTTTATCACGCTTTCAGTTCATAATCTATACATTAACATCATGGTCAATATTAATAACTTTGAATGATATCAATCTGGCTTTGAGTTTTGTTTTGGTCATCACAAATACATATGTGAATATCAATATTGGAGCTAAAAGAATAAGAGATTCTGGATGTAACGCAATCTATTTTGTATTGATTTCATTGAGTTTGACACTTTTTTCTATTATTTCTGCAGCAATTGAAGGGGTGAGATGTGATTCATTAAGCGTCCAACTCAACGTAGCATGGATATTATTCACAACAATTATGTTATCTGCGATTCCCTCGGCTAAAATGTCGCTGTCAGCACACTAACTTACTCACAGCGACATCGTAAAGTTACAACCAGTTCTTCCGCTTAAAGTAGAGATACGGTGCCAGGCCCGCGAGGATCATAAAGATAATCGCGCCAGGATAGCCGAAGCTCCACTTCAGCTCTGGCATAAACTCAAAGTTCATGCCGTAGCTGGAAGCAACCAGCGTTGGTGGCAGGAACACAACGGACACCACCGAGAAGATTTTGATGATGCGGTTCTGCTCGATGTTGATAAAGCCCATCGCCGCCTGCATCAGGAAGTTCACCTTCTGGAACAGAGATTCGTTATGCGGCAGCAGGGATTCGATATCTCGCAGGATTTCACGCGCCTGCTCCAGTTGCCCGCCCGGTAAACGCGCCTTACGCACCAGGAAGTTGAGCGCACGCTGGGTATCCATCAGACACAGGCGAACTTTCCAGCCGATATCTTCCAGTTCTGCCAACGTAGAAAGCGCCTCGTCGTACTCATCGCCCTGATGCCCTTCCATAATTACCCGGCTCAACTGCTCCAGATCGCTGTAGATGTTTTCAATTTCATCTGCCAACTGTTCAATTTTGGTTTCGAACAGATCCAGCAGCAGCTCGTAGGCGTTACCGTCTACCATCGACTGGCTACGGGCACGCATACGATACAGACGAAAAGCGGGCAGCTCGCGCTCACGTAAAGTAAACAGACGACCATCACGGATGGTAAATGCCACAGTGGAGTTACCGGCATGATCTTCCGCATCTTCAAAGAAGAAGAAGGAGTGAATATGCAGACCATCATCGTCTTCAAAGAAACGTGCCGATGCTTCGATGTCTTCCAGTTCCGGGCGGGTTGCCAGGCTCTGACCAAGTTCAGATTGTACGCGCAGTCGCTCGTCGTCATCCGGTTCGACAAGATCAATCCATACTGCATTTACGAGGGGTTGTGACTCTTCGACTTCCAGCCGGGTCAGTCGGTTATTTTCCAGTTGAAATGCGCTCAGCATGACCGGGACTCCCAATGCTTAAAATATCGGACAGTTCGGTGGGCACACAGAAACAAATTGGGTTTCAGACCATTAAACAGCCTGACTCAGCGCGACGGGAAAAACTGAAATCGCTGACAACCGCTAAGGCTATCAGCAAAAAGGGATAGCCTTAGGAGTTGATCCTGAATGACAGGATAGTGAGCCAGTATCTACTGGGTGTGTCCAAGGCGAATGTCCTCTTAGAGTGATCGTGCGCGCATGTTACGCCAGCAAAATTTTGCCGTCAACACGCAACAGAACACCACAGAACAATAGTTGAACTTCGCGCTTTTTGGTACTCGTCAAGGTCGCTAACAGGATAAAAAAATCCCACATCCAGGACCTATAATGGCGCATCGGCTACTCATTGGTAAAGGAATGATCACCTTGAGTCTCAAACGGATTTTTCTCGCCCTCATCTTGCTCCCTTTGTTTGCTGTTGCTGCTGATGACTGCGCACTCTCAGAACCGGCGCTGACCGTACAGGCGTATACCGTTAATCCTCAAACAGAGCGGGTGAAAATGTACTGGCAAAAGGCCAATGGCGAAGCGTGGGAAACGCTGCATGCGCTGCTGGCTGATATTGATAGTCAGGGGCAGGTGCAGATGGCGATGAACGGCGGCATCTATGATGAAAGCTATACGCCGCTCGGTTTGTACATCGAAAACGGTCAACAGAAGGTGGCGTTAAACCTCGCCTCGGGTGAAGGGAATTTCTTTATTCGTCCTGGCGGCGTGTTTTATGTCGCAGGAGATAAAGTCGGCATCGTTCGTCTGGATGCCTTTAAAGCCAGTAAAGAGATTCAGTTTGCGGTGCAGTCAGGGCCGATATTGTTGGAAAACGGCGTAATTAATCCGCGTATTCATCCCAATGTCGCCTCACGCAAAATTCGTAATGGAGTAGGGATTAATAAGCAAGGCAACGCAGTGTTTTTGCTTAGCCAGCAAGCGACCAACTTTTATGATTTTGCCTGTTACGCCAAAGCGAAACTGAACGTTGAGCAGCTGCTTTATCTTGATGGCACGATTTCACATATGTATATGAAAGGTGGGGCAATCTCGTGGCAACGCTATCCTTTTGTTACCATGATTTCCGTCGAGCGGAAAGGTTAAGCATTGTACACTCGAGGAGGCCAGACAAACTGGGGCTGGCTACACAGCTGGAAAATCATCAGATAAATGAAGGGAAACAGAAATGAGAAAAACGCTCACGACGTTATTTTTATTAACATGTCTGGGATCATCGTCCGCTTATGCAGATAACGCTTTGATTTTACAAACGGATTTTAGCCTGAAAGATGGCGCCGTATCGGCGATGAAAGGGGTCGCTTTCGGCGTTGACCATAATCTTAAAATCTTTGATTTAACACACGAAATTCCACCGTATAACATCTGGGAAGGCGCTTACCGCCTCTATCAGACTGCCAGTTACTGGCCGCAAGGTTCGGTTTTTGTCAGTGTGGTCGATCCGGGCGTAGGCACTGACCGTAAATCAGTTGTGCTGAAAACGAAAAACGGTCAGTACTTCGTTTCACCAGATAACGGTACGCTGACTTTGGTGGCGCAATCACTGGGCATTGACAGCATCAGAGAAATTGATGAAAAAACCAACCGCCTGAAAGGTTCCGAAAAGTCATATACCTTCCACGGTCGCGATGTATATGCCTACACCGGTGCGCGTCTGGCTTCTGGGGCGATCACGTTCGAGCAGGTGGGGCCAGAGCTTCCTGCAAAAGTTGTCGAACTTTCTTATCAGAAAGCCAAAGCAACAAAAGGTGAAGTGAAGGGCAATATCCCGATTCTCGATATTCAGTATGGCAACGTCTGGAGCAATATCAGCGACGAGTTGTTGAATCAGGCGGGAATTAAACTCAACGACACGTTGTGCGTGACCATTTCCGAGGGTTCCCAGAAAAAATACGAAGGGAAAATGCCGTATGTCGCCAGCTTCGGAGATGTACCGGAAGGCCAGCCGATGGTGTATCTGAACAGCTTATTGAATGTTTCCGTGGCGCTAAATATGGATAACTTTGCGCAGAAACATCAGGTTGCGTCTGGTGCTGACTGGAATATAGATGTGAAGAAGTGCACTAAGTAAGGTGCAGACGCCGGATGCGGCATAAACGCCTTATCCGGCCTACATGACATTGCAATTTTTTTGAATCTGCAGTTTTTGTAGGCCGGATAAGGTGCGCAGCACCGCATCCGGCAACGTTATACCGTCTCCAGCCGGGCGTAAGCCGCCACCAGCCATTTAATACCTTGCCCCTGAAATGCCACCTGCAAACGGCTATGTTCGCCGCTGCCTTCCATATTAACGATGGTGCCCTCACCAAACTTGGCGTGGCGCACGCGCTGGCCGAGTTTGTAACCGCTGTCGTTCTCAACCATCGGCGTACCCATACGCTGATGGCTGACCGGGCGGCTTACCGTAGCGCGCAGGCGCACCTCTTCCACACACTCCTCTGGCAGCTCGCCAATAAAGCGCGACGGTCGATGGTAAACCTCTTTACCGTACAGACGGCGGGTTTCTGCGTAGGTCAGCGTCAGCTTCTGCATGGCGCGGGTGACGCCAACGTAGGCCAGACGGCGTTCTTCTTCCAGACGTCCGCCTTCTTCCAGCGACATCTGGCTTGGGAACATGCCCTCTTCCATCCCGACAATAAACACCTGCGGGAACTCCAGCCCTTTCGCTGAGTGAAGCGTCATCAACTGCACCGCATCCTGCCAGGTATCTGCCTGCCCTTCGCCCGCTTCCAGCGCCGCGTGGGAGAGGAACGCCTGTAGCGGCATTAAATCTTCGTCTTCTTCGTTGTAGCTGAACTGGCGCGTTGCCGTCACCAGTTCCTCTAAGTTTTCGATACGCGTCTGGCCTTTTTCGCCCTTCTCCTGCTCGTACATGGTACGCAGACCAGAGTCTTTAATTACCCGGTCAGTCTGTACATGCAGCGGCATATCGGCAGTTTCCTGCGCTAAGGCGTCGATCAGTTCCATAAACCGTTGCAAGGCGCTGGCAGCACGTCCGGCGAGCGCCTTTTCCTGTAACAGTTCACGACACGCTTGCCAGAGGGTTAACTGGCGATCGCGCGATGTCTGACGCACCACGTCCAGCGTCCGGTCACCAATACCCCGCGTTGGCGTATTCACCACACGCTCAAACGCCGCGTCATCATTACGATTGGCAATCAAACGCAAATAAGAGAGCGCATCTTTGATTTCCTGACGCTCGAAGAAGCGCATGCCGCCATAAATGCGGTACGGCATACTCGCCTGCAACAGTGCTTCCTCCAGCACACGCGACTGGGCGTTGCTGCGGTAGAGAATAGCGCACTCGGCAAGCGCCCCGCCGTTGTCCTGCCAGGTTTTGATACGGTTAACCACAAAACGCGCTTCGTCGAGTTCGTTAAAGGCACAATAAAGCGAAATCGGCTCACCGTCCGCGCCATCGGTCCACAGTTTTTTACCCAAACGCCCGTTGTTGTTTTCAATCAGGGCGTTCGCGGCGCTCAGAATGTTACTGGTAGAGCGGTAGTTCTGCTCCAGACGGATAGTTTCGGCACCCGGGAAATCATTGAGGAAACGCTGAATATTCTCTACTTGCGCCCCGCGCCAGCCGTAGATTGACTGGTCGTCATCGCCAACGATCATCACTTTGCCAGTATCGCCTGCCAGCAGGCGGATCCACGCGTACTGAATGTTGTTGGTATCCTGGAATTCGTCCACCAGGATATTGGTAAAACGTTCGCGGTAGTGTTGCAAAATATGCGGCTTGTTAAGCCACAGTTCGTGCGCGCGTAGCAGCAGTTCAGCAAAGTCCACCAGGCCCGCGCGGTCACACGCTTCCTGATACGCCTGATACACCTTCTGCCAGGTCTGTTCCACCGGGTTACCGTAGCTTTGAATATGATGCGGACGCAAGCCTTCATCTTTCTGGCTGTTGATGTACCACATTGCCTGACGCGGCGGCCACTGCTTCTCGTCGAGATTCATGGCTTTGATCAAACGCTTAAGCAGACGTAGCTGGTCTTCACTGTCGAGGATCTGGAAATCTTGCGGCAGATTGGCGTCCATATGGTGCGCACGCAGCAAACGGTGTGCCAGCCCGTGGAAGGTGCCGACCCACATACCGCCCTGGCTGGTGCCCATCAGTTGCCCAATGCGATGACGCATCTCCGCTGCCGCTTTATTGGTAAACGTCACCGCCATGATCGAGTACGGCGAGCAGTTTTCCACGCTCATCAGCCAGGCGATACGATGCACCAGTACGCGCGTCTTACCACTGCCCGCGCCCGCCAGCACCAGAAGATTGCTGCGTGGCGCGGCCACCGCTTCGCGCTGTTTGTCATTAAGGCTATCGAGCAGGTAAGAAACGTCCATTGGCACCGCCGCGTAAAAATAGGTTGGGTGGAGAAGCGCAACGCCCTCCACCAAAAAGCTGGGTATATATACAGATTTGCTGATTATATCAGCGAGGTCAGAGATGCCAACCGGGAAATTTCCAGATGAGGGAGTAAACGGCTGTCCCAGGTTTGCATCAGATCGCCATTTTCCGGTCTGATCCAACAGGCCTGCATTCCGCTGCGAATTGCCCCACCCACGTCAGTGGTGAGATCGTCCCCAACATGTAAGATCTCGCCGAGCGGCACGTTGAGTTTTTCTGCCGCCAGAAAGTACATATCGCTGAACGGTTTCGAGCGCCCGTGCGGGCCAGCGCGCAGCACAAACTCAAAATAATCACCCAGACCAAACAGTTCCGGCTGGGCGTTACCGTTAGTGATCGCCACCAACGGCCATTTCTTCGCCAGCTGTTTTAAGGTGTCGTGGGTTTGCTGCGGGACGTCAATCCGGCTGCGCCATTTGGCAAAGTTGATCATTGCCGCGTGTGCGCCTGCACTGGCTTCTTCCGCGCTTAGCCCGGCGTCAAGCATCGCTTGTTCTATTGAGCGAAAACGCCAGCGCGTCACGTCATGATAAATCTCGGGTTCCGCTTCCCGTACCACCTGGCGCAGACGTTGCAAATCTTCATTCTGGAAGCAACGCAGCGCCGGGTGGTAATTTTGCACAAAGGTAAGCGCCTCCTGCTCAGTGCGCAAAATCACCGGACGATTATCGTAAAGGGTATCATCCAGGTCAAAGGTGAGCGCCGAGATGCGCCCCAAAGGACGGTAAAAACGCATTATTTCCCCCGTTTGGCGCGTGGATGCGCCGCATCGTACACCGAGGCAAGGTGTTGAAAATCAAGATGAGTATAGATTTGCGTGGTGGAGAGGTTGGCATGACCCAGTAGCTCCTGCACACCACGAAGATCGCCGCTCGACTCCAGCATATGCGTGGCAAACGAGTGACGTAATTTATGCGGGTGAACGTGATTATTCAGCCCTTGTTTTATGCCCCATTCGGCAAAGCGTTTCTGCACATTACGCGCGGAGATACGCTTGCCCAGTTTCGACAGAAAAAGCGCGTCGTCTTCGCTGCCAAACAGATCGCGCAAATCAAGCCAGTGCTCAATCCACGCCACGGCATTACGACCAATCGGCAGGCGGCGCTCTTTGCTGCCTTTCCCCATCACCCACACTTCGCCGGACTCCAGGTCGAGGTGTTTCATATCGAGCCCCACAAGTTCGGAAAGACGCAGACCCGCGCCGTACATCACTTCCAGCATTGCCCGGTCACGCACGGCGAGCGGATCGTTGATATCAATATCCAGCAGCCGATTCATATCATCGACGTCAATATTTTTCGGCAGATGACGCGGCGCTTTCGGTGCCGAAACACCTTTTGCCGGGTTGGCTTTGAGTTCGTTCTGGCTTATCAGCCAGTCAAAAAAGCTACGTAGCGCAGAAAGCCGTAACGCCAGACTTGACGCTCCCAGCCCTTTACGGCGACTACGTACAGCAAAATTGCGCACCATCGTGACGTCACATTGCTGCCAGCTTTGCAGGCCGTTTTCGCTGGCAAAATTAATGATCGCCTCAAGCTGACGCTGGTAGTTAAGCAGGGTTATCGGGCTAAGCTGACGCTCCACGCTCAGATAACGTAGGTAGCGTTCTACATCGGTGTGTAAATCGGTCATACGCGTTCAATCCAACGCTCCAGAAGCTCCGGCAACATCAGCGCAATTTCATGAAGTAACTGCGTTCCCTGCCCTTGTTGATAGTGACTGGCGTCGCGGCTGGTAAACAGCACGACCCCCAAATCAGCATCGCTTCCCAGCATTGACATCGCCACCGATCCCACCGCTTTCGCTTCCGGTAACACCACCAGCAGCTCCGGTCCGTTAAGCGGCCCAAGATAGTGCTGTTCCTGCCCCAGACGCTGAATACGCAGCGGTTCGAAAGACTGACGACTTAATGTCAGATGAGTGTGGTTCGACGGCGCACCTAAGCGCCAGCGATCCGGAAACAGGCGCAGACTCGCACCTGCCAGCCCTAAATCACGCGCCCAGCGGTGCAAACGCATCAGCATATCGTCGAGGCTGCTGGCGGCGGTGAGACTGCGCTGCAGGTAAAGTAGGCGATAAAACAGGCCTTCGTTGGCGATAGCCTGTTCCATCAACAGCGCCATGTTCTCTTCCAGAACATGAATATGATTACGTGCGCGGGCCATGTGCCACTCGACCAACGAAACGGTGCCGCGTACCGGATGCGGCACACGTATCGCTTCTACCGCGCGCGCATTGCGGATAAAAAACTCAGGATTTTTAATCAGATAATCGACAACCGCCCGGTCATCAAGCTCCGTGAGTGTTTCCGGCAGTTCTTCCCCTGGTTGCTTCATAGATGAATAAATCCGTCGTAGACATGTACCGCCGGGCCAGTCATATACAACGGGTGACCCGGACCTTTCCAGGCGATATCAAGACGACCGCCGGGGAGTTCCACGCGCACTTCTTCGGCCAGCAACCCTTGCTGAATCCCTACCGCAACCGCCGCACACGCACCGCTGCCGCAGGCCTGGGTTTCTCCTGCCCCACGCTCATAAACGCGTAAACGAATATGCTCACGCTTAACCACTTGCATAAAACCGATATTGGCGCGCTCCGGAAAACGTTCGTGGCTTTCCAGAACAGGGCCAAGCGTTTCTACCGCCGCGGTATCGACATCATCGACCTGAATCACGCAATGCGGATTTCCCATCGACACCACGCCACATAAGATTGTCTGCTCGGCGGCGCGCATAATATAGGTCTTTTCCGCTTTGTTAGCGCGAAACGGCACAGCAGAAGGTTCGAAGTTGGGTTCGCCCATATTTACGCGGACCAGATCATCATCGGTGACCGTCAGAACCATCCGCCCGTTGGCGGTGCTGACGCGGATATCGCGCTTATTGGTCAGCCCTTTCAGACGCACAAAACGGGCAAAGCAGCGCGCACCGTTGCCGCACTGCGCCACTTCACTACCATCAGCATTGAAAATGCGATAGTGAAAATCCAGTTCAGGGTCGTACGGCGGCTCAACCACCAGCAGCTGGTCAAACCCTACCCCCAGGTGCCGATCCGCCAGGCGACGAATCAGCTCCGGTGAAAAAAAGACATTCTGCGTTACCGCGTCGACGACCATAAAATCGTTGCCAAGGCCATGCATTTTTGAGAACTGCATCATTTACTCCAATCACGCGGGTACAGAAACTGACTTCTAGTAATTCACCTGGGATGGACCATCGCCAGTGGCGCGGTCGTTTTTATCCGGCACCGTGGATTGCGTTTGTGTCTCTACCGATTTGGTCGGCGGCGGTGCGTTTTTATCTGCTGGCGGGAAATAGAGCGGACCTTTCAGACCGCAGCCCGTCAGGCTGAAGAGAGTAAGTAATACAGTGAGTGCCTTAAACACGTTTTTCATTATGGATTGCCTGTAAAGTTCATCGCTTTCTGCTTTCTATCATCGCAGGAGAAGGCGTAAAAGCAAGCGTTTAGCGACTCTTTATGGAGTCTGAAAAGTGAGGAAATGCTGCGAGTATAACGCTTACACGTGGGGATTTATGTTTTGCTGGTAGTTTCGTGATCGGCACCTCGTGCCAGGATGGATTTATGCACTATCGCAATGGGGTTTGTTTGTTGTCTTGTTCCCTTTTTCTGTCACCCCCATGGGGATGTAAGCTTGTATCTGTGGCTCCCAATGTGTATCAGCAACAGGGAAAAGGCGTGGTGTACCTGCGCCCTTATCAAAACACCAATCTTTCGCTACCGGACGTGAATTACAAGCGCCTGCGTCGGTTGGAGAATTTGTTAATTGACCCTGCGACACTGGAAGATTGGGAGACGATACCGCCGTTGACCGATCTGTCTACTGATCATCTCAGAAGGGGCGCACATACCTGGTATCCTGATTACTCCTGGCATAGCGATGGCCGCTATATTATTTACGCTGGCAAGATAGTGCAAAATCCTACGGGTACACCGCCTGTTGACGTAACGTCATTCAAGGCCTGGGGCGATTTTGCCGCTGATAAAAATAGCCTCTATTTCAGAGGCGAACGCACGGATGACAACGGTGGTGAAAAGCCTTTAGATAGCAAAACACTGCATAAGATGAATTTACCGCCGCCATGGGAACCTGACGTCCTCGGGCTGATACTGCGTGATGCTAACTTCCTGTATATCAACGGGCATCGTATTGCTGAGACCTATAGTTTCCGCGTGCTGGCGCAAAAGTCCTGGGATAACCGCGGAAATTTTTCCATGATGTTTAACACCTGCATTCGCGAACCATTCGGCCCCTGGGATACGCTGGCCCGTACACAGACGAAGATTATGCTCAACGGCGAACAACTGGATGCCGACCCGGATACCTTCACCGTTGTGCGCTGGATACCCGAATCATTAATAAGCTGGCGTGATAAAAACGGCTTTCACCGAAAGGTACTGGATCAAGCTATCCTGGACAGCAATGAGGAAAATAGCTGCGGTAATTTCAATGTAAAGGAACACAGCGTCACCTGGCGTAGTGCTACCCTGCGTGAGGGAGCAGAATGCCAACAAGAAGAGATTCCCGGCCTCGATCCTGAACAGTTTCACCCAATTAGCGATGCTGTCGCGCAGTATCAGGACAAGCTGTACGTCATCGAAACAACACCATTCGGCGAACGTAATCTGAATATTGTTACGCTTGATGACCCGAAACTGATTATTAATAAACGCTTCAATGCCGGGAAGCGCCACGGCTACTTGCTCACAAGAAAGGGAGACGATGTGAGGGATTCTGGTTTGCAGGTGTTTGAATCCGTCGGGCCGCTCATTTTATTTGATAACCACATCCCCAGCGAACGGGAAGCGCATCGGGGTAGCAGCAACCCTTATAGCCAAAAATGGTTAGCCCGCGACGACAAGTATGTTTATCGCTTCGATGGCACGCAGCTCTGGCGCTATCACACCGCAGATCCCCGAGCCGTGCACGTCGTGAACGATCAACTCGATGGCAAAATTAACGGTGATGGCGAGTTTATACCCACTCCGCGCGATGAGGCTAAAAAATAAAAATGAAGAAAACAAGTATCTCACTGGCGCTCATCCTGCTGGGATACACGCTGGCAATACCTGCCGTACAGGCTGAAGGGTATCAATACTACTCTGACCAAGGGGCCATGGTTTACGGTTCAAACTTCGGGGGACAAAAGAAAATCATTGCCCAGTTTACGGGAATTAACAGCCGCGATTTGTACCCTGTGGATAATATCTCTGGCGAGCAGGAACGATATATTTTCGAAGATGAAGTAACCACAATTAAAGAGGAGTACCACTGGATGACGGACGGCCACGTCATTCTCTGGCGAGGGAAAATCGTGAGTAATCCTCCCGGTACACCAACGGTCGATATTGCCAGCTTTAAGGCTCTGGGCCGCTTCGCCGTCGATAAATACAGTCTCTATTTTGACGGTCAGCGCACCGAAAGCAACAGCGGCGCTTCGAAGGTGGACCTGGCAACGCTAAAAACGATCGAAGATAACAGCAGCACCCTGGTTGACCGACATAACCTTTATTTATTGGGACGCAGGCAGGCCAGTAGCGACGATTTCAGCGTACTGCAAAGTAAATTGTGGGGGGATATCGCGCGGTTCCGCCCACCCAATGAAGGGGCTAACTCCCGCGACCTACTTATTCGTCATCGCCAGGATGTGTTTCTCAATGGCCAGCACATTGCAGACGTTGATGCTGACACCTTTCACATCACTCGATGGATTCCCAATTCATTATTGGTCTACCGCGACAAACATGGTGAGCACCGTTACGCCTATGGCAACCCGGCAGTAAAAATGGCAACGACCTATAATGTGAATTCATTTGAAATCGGTGAAAAAACCGTCCGCTGGCGCAAGCAACTCTCGCGGGATGACATATGGGGAGCCTGGCATGATATATCCGATGTTGACCCGGAACAGTTCCATCTGATCACTAACCGCATCGCGCAGTATCAGGATCGTCTGTATATCGTCAAACTGTCGCCAGTTGGCGAAGACCAGCTTAACGTTATCCCCCTGGATACCCCTGATTTAGTGGTTGATCACGTCTTCAATGGTGGGAAAAAGCACATTTATATTATCAAGGACAGAACGTGGGTGCAGGATGTTCATGTGATTGCCACCCACGGCCCACTCACCATGGCTAAGTATTTCGCCTGGGACGATCGCTATGTTTATACCTGGGGGGGCCAGCAACCTTGCAGAACTGAATCGCCGTGTCCGGCGCAAACCGTTGAGCACAATGGTAGCATCATCATTAATACCGAAGCATCAGCGTGCCACCGCACGCCGTAATTGGGTCATTATTTTTTACCGGGAGTCTCGATTGACACCTCGCGCCAGGATGGATTTATGCACTATCGCAATGGGGTTTGTTTGTTGTCTTGTTCGTTGTTCTTATCCTCGGCATGGGGATGTCGGCTTGATGAACCTGAACACAATATTTACCAGCAACAGGGAAAAGGCGTGGTGTACCTGCGCCCTTATCAGGAAACAAATCTTTCTCTTCCTGGCGTGAATTACAAGAGATTGCGTCGGTTACCCAATTTATTAATAGACCCGTCAACACTAGACGAATGGGATAAAGAACCGCCTCTGACTGATTTGACAACCGACTACCTCTATCAGGGCGCACGAGCCAGGTATCCTCATTACTCCTGGCATAGCGATGGTCGCAATATCCTCTACGCGGGTGAAGTTGTGCAAAACCTGCCAGACAAACCTCCCGTCGATGTCGCCTCGTTCAAGGCATGGGGTGATTTTGCCGCAGATAAACACAGTCTCTATTTCGAAGGCAAGCGCACCGATGAAAATGGAGAAGAAAATAGTTTAGATATCAACACGCTGCAGCAGGTTAAATTCCGTTTCCCCTGGAAACCTGACTTTCTGGGACTGATATTACGTGACGCTAATTTCTTATATGTTGATGGGCATCGTCTCGCTGACCCTGAGAGTTTCCGCGTGCTGGCGCAGAAGTCCTAGGAGCAGCGAGGAAAGTTTTCCACCACGTTTAACCCCTGCGTTGCCGTACCATTTGGCCCCTGGGATACATTAGCCCGTACACGGACCAAAATCATAATCAATGGCGAACAGCTTAAAGCCGACCCAGAGACATTTACTGTCGTGCGCTGGATGCCCGGTTCGTTATTAACCTGGCGTGATAAAAACGGGCTGCAGCGTAAAGTGCTGAATCAGGGAAATCTGGACAAAGATAGGGCAAATAGCTGCGCAGCGTTCAATTTACAGGAACACTATGTTTCATGGCGCAAAGGGCCAGAATGCCAGCAAGAAGTCCTACCCGGCCTCGATCCAGAACAATTTCACCCTCTTAGTAATACCGTTGCTCAGTATCAGGACAAGCTGTACACCATCAAAAAAACGGAATTTGGCGAAAATAGGCTGGATATCGTCACGCTGGATAATCCGGGTTTGGTGATAGATAAACGCTTTAACGCGGGAAGAACTCACGGCTATTTATTGACCAAATTACCAGCTGATGGTAAAGAAGAAGATGGCCTCCAGGTATTCGAGTCTTCCGGGCCGCTTATCCTGATGGATTATCGTGTTCCTGACGAGCGTGAGGCTCACCTTAACGATAGCCCCCATTACAAGAAATGGTATGCACACGACGATCGTTATGTTTACGCATTCGATGGCTCACAGCTGTGGCGCTACCCAACACCCAATACCAAAGCCGTGCGGGTACAATGGAAAACCGAACATTCAGGATATGGCTACTGGGCAGACTACCGTAGTGGAGAGTTGGACGGCAGACTTCTTGAAGATGGTGCGTTTATTCCAACGGGAATCCCCTATAACTCATCCGTTAACATTGCTCAATATTCTGATGGCGAAAGCTCTTTTCTCGTCGGTGAAACCGATGTTAGCTGGCGTAAGCTTCGCTCTACAGACCAGCAATGGAGTCAATGGGAGAAACTCCCCAATATTGACCCAAAAGCATTTCATCCCATCACCGATCGTGTCGCGCAGTACAAAAATCATCTGTACATTGCGAAATTGTCTCCTTTTGGTGAAGACACACTGGAAACCCTAACGCTCAACTCTTCTGCACCTTTCCTGAAACAACGAATTAACGCCGGGAAAGACCATGGCTACTTTATGCGCTCTTCCCGTTTACGCGACGATATTCAAATTTTTGCTATTGATGGACCATTGAAGACCACCGAACGTTTCGCTTATGACAATCGCTATGTTTATACCTGGATCGGTAGCCAACTTTATCGAACCGCATCGCCCTGTCCGGCCAGGACACGTAATCTGCATCAGAACATGTTTTTATCCAATGATGACATCATCATCTTGAAGACGGAGGAAGAGTGCCGCAAAACACCAGACATTGAGCAAACTTTGAAGCCCTGACTCCATGCCGCTATACTGCCGCCATCACTTAAAAACAGGATACAACAATGAACGACAGTGAATTTCATCGCCTGGCCGATCAACTGTGGCTGACCATCGAAGAGCGTCTGGACGACTGGGATGGCGACAGCGATATCGACTGCGAAATCAACGGCGGCGTGCTGACCGTTACCTTTGAAAACGGCAGCAAAATCATTATCAATCGTCAGGAGCCGCTGCATCAGGTGTGGCTGGCAACCAAACAGGGCGGCTACCATTTTGACCTGAAAGGCGATGAGTGGATTTGCGATCGCAGCGGCGAAACCTTCTGGGATTTGCTGGAACAGGCGGCGACGCAGCAGGCGGGCGAAGCGGTGAGCTTCCGTTAAGGTTTATTGCCGGATGCGGCTGCGCCTTATCCGGCCTACGGGAAAAGTGCGATAGGCTGGGTAAGACACACTAGCGTCGCCATCTGACGAGCATGCTCACGGCGGCAACAACGATTCTGACCCAACCGGCGGCAATAAAAAGCAGAATCGCGATGCAGTAAAGCCACCACCCCAGTGTGTACAGATAGTGGTAATAATCGCAGGAAATCAGGACATCCGCACACTTTCCACCCCACCGTCCCCAATATGATGCATCCCATACGCCAAAACTCACCGCGCTGGCGCACAGCAAAAACAAAAAGCCACCCCATACGTAAGCGCATCATTTAAACCGTCTTTCGCCTCCCTTTCCTGTTTCCGATACTAATGTC
>NZ_PTRE01000017.1 GCF_002965065.1 Escherichia sp. MOD1-EC7003 | reverse complement strand
GCGGCTGAATAATGTGATGACGCTGTAGAATTTTTAACGTGACACAGAATTCTGAACGCTCTCCATCCGGCATAAACAGAGTGCACTTTGCCAACAGTTGTTGCTGCCGACAAATGCAGTATTTAATTTTCGTGTGGAAAAGCAGCCAAGTCATCAATCATTTTCTGAAGTATTGGTGAATCCTGGCCGTCACCCCATTGCAAAATTTTTGCGGTAAGCTGATGACACACCAAAGCATTGAGTCCCATCTTTTTGAGTTTATGAGAGATTTTACCCATGACCTTAATCTGAGCGAATGCAGTCGCGTAGGTAATCATAGTACTCTGGATGGTGTTCATTTCATCAGCTAATAAATGCGCCCGAACATCCTCTTCGAGGATACTTTCCATCGTGATGTATTTCATACCCCACATTGTTTCAATTAGCATTTGAGGAAAATCAGCACAGTCCAGGTCTGGTTTTTTACGGAGGCTATTTTCAAGCTCGTTGAGAGCATCAGCACCTTCATCGCTGCCAAAGGGGGATTCTTCGTAAGCGGCTCGTCAGAACCGTATTGATATTTACTGAGAGCTCAGATCAACTTTC
>NZ_PTRE01000179.1 GCF_002965065.1 Escherichia sp. MOD1-EC7003 | reverse complement strand
TGATCGATAAATCCATCAATTTATGGACGTTTTCGTCGTCCCAGGTCTGGCAGAAAGTGGCCAGGTTCTGACGCGCGTTGCCATCAAGATATAATTCATCATTGATAATCTGGAATGCGACATCATCGCGCATTTCGTGCAGCGGGAATCGTTTTGACTCCGCGATAGTAGAAATGGCCTTTGCGCCAAAACGTGAATCGAGTAGTTCTGAGCGGAAATCCGTTAACAGCTTCTGGTCCATTTCGAACTCCTTAAATTTATTTGAAGGCAATAAAAAAGTAGGATTTATCCGGAATGGAAGCAAGGCATTACAGGTTTAAATTAAATAACAAAATCCTAAGCAAAAAAACGACTTTTTATAATATAAACATTTATCATAATAATATTAAAAACAGACTTTATTATCGCAAAAAAAACCGCCCGAACATTTCTGTTCGGGCGTTCAAATTAATTACTTTTTATCCTGCATATACGGCGTGTAAATCCCGTTCAGACTGTGCAGGAAAGCCACAATATCATCCACATCCTCCTGCGGCAGCTCTTTACCAACCTGATAGCGCAGCATCAGTTTCACCGCCCCGTCCAGTGTCGGCACGTCACCGCGATGGAAGTACGGTGCCGTTAGCGCAACGTTACGTAAGCCGGGTACTTTCTGACGCAGTTTATCGCGCTCTTCTTTAGTAACATTCATACGGCCAATATCTGCCGCCGTAATCTCACCAAAGTTAAAGTCTTTTTTCAGGCCCAATGGTTCGAAGGAACGTCCACCGAGGATAATACCACCATGACAAGTTGCACATTTATTATCTTTAAATAATTGATAGCCTTTTTTCTGTTGCGCCGTCAGCGCATTCTCATCTCCACGCAACCATTTATCAAATGGTGAATCTGGAGTAATTAATGTTTTCTCAAATTCAGCAATGGCATCAGTAATATTTTCGCCACTGAAACCTTGCGGATAGACTTCGAGGAACTGCGCTTTCAACTGTGGATCTTTTTCCAGCTTCGCAATAATTTCGTCCCAGGATTTCGACGCCATTTCAATGGGGTTTAACGGCGGTCCACCAGCCTGGTCCTGCAATGTTGCCGCACGACCATCCCAGAACTGCTCAACGTTAAATACTGAGTTAAATACTGTCGGTGCGTTAATCGGCCCAACGGCGCCACCAACACCAATCGACGTTTTTCTGCCATCGACGCCACCCGCATTTAACGCATGGCAATGAGCGCATGAAATAGTGTTATCAGCCGATAAACGGGGATCGTGATACAGCGCAAAACCCAACGCCACTTTTTGCGCATCGGTAGGCAATTTTTGCGGAATGGGCTGCACCGGTTCATTACGATGCGCCGGTGCGCTATCATTACTGGCGTAATATTCCGCGCGCTGTTTTGCAACCCAGGCGAGTATTTCTGCCCGCTCTTCATCACTCACCTTACCCGCCCAGTGCAGCGCGGTATAACGCGTTGGCGGCATAGTTTCATACTGCATCACCCATTCAATCTTATTTAGATCGCTTTGCGAAACGGGTTTATCAGCCAGCAGAGCCGCACGCACGGCCTCGAGGTTGAAAGATTTATATCCGAGCTTAATATCGTAATCCATCAACTGTTTCGCGCCAGGAATATAGTAATAGACGGGTAATTCTGCCGAAGGTGTATGGCAATAGTCGCATCCTTTTTCGCGAAGAAAGCCTAAAACCTTATTATTCCCACTGATAGCAGATGCCTGAACGTCGTCCTGTTTACTGCGGTTACTATCGTGGTACCACACATAACCAGATAACCCTAAATAGCAAATCGCGACACCAGCCAGGCCGATCGCGGTAATACGTGAGACCATTTTCATTATTATTCCCTTACGGTGGTGAGTTATTGTGAGCAAGAAGATTTTTCAGAATGCTGCAAACGTCTCTGCGAGACGAAGCCATCATAAAAAATGGGGAAAGAGGCTTTTTGATAAGAATCAATCAACTACATGAATATAAACTATCAATAAGATAGCCTGTGCCTATTATCAAGATCAGGAGTGGCATATCATGATTACGGCGAGAGCAGGATTGAATGTTCCGAAAATGAAAAACAACACGGAATCCGTATTTTTATAAAATCCTTTTATATTAGTACGTTATATTTTTTGACACGTTAATAAACGTGATCTACCGCACGCTTTGTCGCCCAACTGGTGGAGCGAATGACTACCCTTAAAGAAAAGCCCGATAATTAGCGACGAATTTCGGAGGTCGGATCCTTATGCTCAATCAGAAAATTCAAAATCCTAATCCAGACGAACTGATGATCGAAGTCGATCTCTGCTATGAGCTGGATCCATATGAATTAAAACTGGATGAGATGATCGAGGCAGAACCGGAACCCGAGATAATTGAAGGGCTGCCCGCCTCTGATGCGTTGACGCCTGCCGATCGCTATCTCGAACTGTTCGAGCATGTTCAGTCGGCGAAAATTTTCCCCGACAGTAAAACCTTTCCCGACTGCGCCCCCAAAATGGATCCGCTGGATATTTTAATTCGCTACCGTAAAGTGCGCCGTCATCGTGATTTTGACTTGCGTAAGTTTGTTGAAAATCACTTCTGGCTGCCGGAGAGCTACTCCAGCGAGTATGTATCGGACCCGCAGAATTCCCTGAAAGAACATATCGACCAGCTCTGGCCGGTGCTAACCCGCGAACCCCAAGATCACATTCCGTGGTCTTCTCTGCTGGCGCTGCCGCAGTCGTACATTGTCCCGGGTGGCCGTTTTAGCGAAACCTACTACTGGGATTCCTATTTCACCATGCTGGGGCTGGCAGAAAGCGGGCGTGAAGATTTGCTGAAATGCATGGCCGATAACTTCGCCTGGATGATCGAAAACTACGGTCACATCCCCAACGGCAACCGCACCTACTATTTGAGCCGCTCGCAGCCACCGGTTTTTGCGCTGATGGTGGAGTTGTTTGAAGAAGATGGTGTACGCGGCGCGCGCCGCTATCTCGACCATCTGAAAATGGAATATGCCTTCTGGATGGACGGCGCAGAATCGTTGATCCCTAATCAGGCCTATCGCCATGTTGTGCGGATGCCCGACGGCTCGCTGCTCAACCGTTACTGGGACGATCGCGACACGCCGCGTGACGAATCCTGGCTTGAGGACGTAGAAACCGCGAAACATTCTGGTCGCCCGCCCAACGAGGTGTACCGCGATTTACGCGCGGGGGCCGCTTCTGGATGGGATTACTCTTCCCGTTGGCTGCGTGATACCGGTCGTCTGGCGAGCATCCGTACCACCCAGTTCATCCCCATCGATCTGAATGCCTTCCTGTTTAAACTGGAGAGCGCCATCGCCAACATCTCGGCGCTGAAAGGCGAGAAAGAGACAGAAGCGCTGTTTCGCCAGAAAGCCAGTGCCCGTCGCGATGCGGTAAACCGTTACCTCTGGGATGATGAAAACGGTATCTACCGCGATTACGACTGGCGACGCGAACAACTGGCGCTCTTTTCTGCTGCTGCCATTGTGCCGCTCTATGTCGGCATGGCGAACCATGAACAGGCCGATCGTCTGGCAAACGCCGTGCGTAGCCGGTTACTGACGCCAGGCGGGATTCTGGCAAGCGAGTATGAAACCGGTGAACAGTGGGATAAACCCAACGGCTGGGCACCGTTACAGTGGATGGCAATTCAGGGATTTAAAATGTACGGCGATGACCTTCTGGGTGATGAAATCGCGCGCAGCTGGCTGAAGACAGTGAATCAGTTCTATCTGGAACAGCACAAACTGATCGAGAAATACCATATTGCCGATGGTGTTCCCCGCGAAGGTGGCGGTGGCGAGTATCCGCTGCAGGATGGGTTTGGCTGGACTAACGGTGTGGTACGCCGTTTAATTGGTTTGTACGGCGAACCATAATATTTTCATAGCCAGCCGCTAACTTCCTGCTGGCTGTAAAATTCTCCTCTTCAGGAGGAGATATTTAACATCATTGCCGCCTGAGTGCGGTTTTTTACTTCCAGACGACGATAGAGTGATTCCAGATGTGCTTTTACCGTTCCGGTACTGATATTTAGCGCCCTGCCAATCTCTTTATTCGATTCGCCCGCCGCTAACATGGTTAAAATCTCCCGCTGGCGGGCGCTTAACGATTTGAGATCTTTAGTATCCTTTTCCGGTATCGTCCGCCAGTCTCCAGGCAGAAACATCATTCCCATCGCCGCACTATTTACCGCCAACGCAAATGTCTCGATAGCTGAATCACGAGGCACAATGGCCAGCACATTAAAATGGATAACGTCCTGTAACCACCGTTTATTGCAATCCGTCGCCGTGATTAACACCTTAACTTCAGGAAATTGCGCCACGGTTTTTTGCAGCAACCAGTAGCAAAACTCACCCTCCTGATCGCCATCGAGCATAACTAAGGCTTCAGGGTAACTTTCCAGCTTTTGCCATAGCTCGTCTGCCTGACTGGCCCCCTGAATACTCAATCCAGGAATACGCTGCTGTAAACTGATTTTCATTCCATGAATAAATATTGACTGCCTGTCAAACATGACTATTTGCATGACTGAATCTCCACCTGAATATGTTAAAAAGACTTAAGTAGTGGAAGGGTATTACCCGCGAGAAAAAATAAGAATTCGCCATTTGGCGGTGGCCATTCTACAGAGATGACGCGTAGAAAATAGTTACCGATATAAATCGTTACAGCTAACCATCTGAAATTACATGTCAAGGGCACTATTTAAAATGTTTTTGAGGATTTCCTTATATTGGTGGTTAGTACGCATGCAATTAAAAAATAAATTCCGCGAGCACAAGCAAAAATAATAAACGGCAATGAGATAAAAATCGTCCAGTGGTTTAAATCCGGCGGCATGTTGACGGTAAACAGTAGCGAAAACTATCTCGCTGCCGGTCTTGCCGGGCTGGGGATTATTCAGATCCTGCGCGTTGCTGTGCGCGAAGCCCTGCGTGCCGGGCGGCTTATTGAAGTGTTGCCTGGCTGGCATAATGAAAGAACACCTGGACTGAACGACTATACTCGTCATACTTCAAGTTGCATGTGCTGCGACTGCGTTCGCTCACCCCAGTCACTTACTTATGTAAGCTCCTGGGGATTCACTCGCTTGCCGCCTTCCTGCAACTCGAATTATTTAGAGTATATACTTTTTAAGAATGACAACGACAGAAGGACAAAATAGCGGATGACGCAGGAAAACGAGATCAAACGTCCCACCCAGGATCTGGAGCACGACCCGATTAAGCCGCTGGATAATAGCGAGAAAGGCGGCAAAGTTAGCCAGGCGCTGGAAACCGTCACCACCACTGCCGAAAAAGTCCAACGCCAACCGGTTATTGCGCACCTGATCCGCGCAACAGAACGCTTTAACGATCGGTTGGGTAACCAGTTTGGTGCGGCTATCACCTATTTCTCATTTTTGTCGATGATCCCGATTTTGATGGTGTCGTTTGCCGCCGCGGGTTTCGTGCTGGCCTCCCATCCGATGCTGCTACAGGATATCTTCGACAAAATTCTGCAAAACATCAGCGATCCGACACTAGCCGCCACGTTGAAAAACACCATCAACACCGCCGTTCAGCAGCGTACGACGGTAGGACTTGTCGGCCTGGCGGTGGCGCTTTATTCCGGCATCAACTGGATGGGTAACCTGCGTGAGGCGATTCGCGCCCAGTCGCGCGATGTATGGGAACGTTCGCCGCAAGATCAGGAGAAGTTCTGGGTTAAGTATTTGCGTGATTTTATTTCGCTGATAGGTTTATTGATTGCGCTGATTGTCACGCTTTCAATAACCTCCGTTGCCGGTTCTGCGCAACAAATGATTATCAGTGCCCTGCACCTGAACAGCATTGAGTGGCTGAAACCGACGTGGCGGTTGATTGGTCTGGCGATTTCCATCTTCGCCAACTATCTGCTTTTCTTCTGGATCTTCTGGCGGTTGCCGCGCCACCGTCCGCGCAAGAAAGCCCTGATTCGCGGGACATTCCTTGCAGCTATTGGTTTTGAAGTAATTAAAATCGTGATGACCTACACCCTGCCATCGCTGATGAAATCCCCCTCTGGCGCAGCGTTTGGTTCCGTGTTGGGACTGATGGCGTTTTTCTACTTCTTCGCTCGTCTGACGCTGTTTTGCGCAGCGTGGATTGCCACCGCCGAATACAAAGACGACCCGCGAATGCCGGGGAAAACGCCGCCTTAAAATACACCGGATGCGGCGTAAACGCCTTATCCGGCCTACGAATTTATTCGACCTGACTCCCCGTAGGCCGGATAAGATGCGCCAGCATCGCATCCGGCTATAATGCGCACATAACCACTTGAAACTCTTCCTCTGCGCCTCTTCAGTTATCTATTCAAGAGCAAACAATTTTACTCCAACTCATAACCCCAGCATATAAATCCAGGCGGTAACTTTTATTTAACCTAAAACCAGTTTTATCCACTATTTATGAAATTATGTGAAGCATTTCATAGAAGAAAAATTACCGGCCTAAATATTATTCCCTTTTTGCCTGATTTTTGACCATTAGCACAATTTGTTACACATTGAAATATCACTTTTGCTGTGCGTAATATGGCTATTCGTTAGCCAAAAATAAGAAAAGATTATGCAAGCAACAGCCACAACACTCGATCACGAGCAGGAATACACGCCGATCAACTCGCGTAATAAAGTCCTTGTCGCCTCCCTCATTGGCACCGCCATTGAGTTCTTCGACTTTTACATTTATGCCACTGCGGCTGTCATTGTATTTCCGCATATTTTCTTCCCGCAGGGCGATCCGACGGCAGCAACGCTACAGTCTCTCGCCACCTTCGCTATCGCCTTCGTCGCGCGTCCAATCGGCTCTGCCGTGTTTGGTCATTTTGGCGATCGCGTTGGGCGTAAAGCGACGCTGGTCGCCTCGTTGCTAACGATGGGGATTTCAACAGTGGTGATTGGTCTGCTGCCGGGCTACGCCACGATTGGTATTTTCGCCCCGCTGCTGCTGGCGCTGGCCCGATTTGGTCAGGGTCTGGGCTTAGGCGGTGAATGGGGCGGTGCGGCGCTGCTGGCGACTGAAAACGCCCCACCGCGCAAACGTGCACTGTACGGCTCCTTCCCGCAGTTGGGCGCACCGATTGGCTTCTTCTTTGCCAACGGCACTTTCTTGCTGCTTTCCTGGCTACTGACCGACGAGCAGTTTATGAGCTGGGGCTGGCGCGTGCCATTTATCTTCTCGGCGGTGCTGGTGATTATCGGCCTGTATGTTCGCGTGTCGCTGCATGAGTCTCCAGTGTTTGAGAAAGTCGCTAAAGCGAAAAAGCAGGTGAAGATCCCGCTGGGTACGCTGCTGACCAAACACGTGCGCGTCACGGTGCTCGGCACCTTCATTATGCTGGCAACCTATACGCTGTTTTACATCATGACGGTCTACTCGATGACCTTCAGTACCGCCGCCGCGCCGGTGGGGCTTGGCCTGCCGCGTAACGAAGTGTTGTGGATGCTAATGATGGCAGTTATTGGTTTTGGCGTGATGGTGCCGGTCGCCGGATTGCTGGCTGATGCCTTTGGTCGCCGTAAAAGCATGGTAATCATCACCACGCTGATCATCCTGTTCGCGCTGTTCGCCTTTAACCCGCTGCTCGGTTCTGGTAACCCGATTCTGGTTTTTGCCTTCCTGCTGCTGGGATTAAGTTTGATGGGGCTGACTTTCGGGCCGATGGGTGCGCTGTTACCCGAGCTGTTCCCGACAGAAGTGCGTTACACCGGAGCATCGTTCTCTTACAACGTATCGTCGATTCTCGGGGCTTCCGTTGCGCCGTATATCGCAGCCTGGTTGCAGACTCACTACGGGTTAGGTGCGGTGGGGTTATATCTGGCGGCGATGGCTGGTTTGACGTTAATCGCCCTGCTGCTGACCCATGAGACGCGACATCAGTCTTTGTGATGAGACCGAAAATTGCCTGATGCGCTACGCTTATCAGGCCTACATACTGAGTTCGCAAGAATTTGTAGGCCGGATAAGGCGTTCACGCCGCATCCGGCAAGAACAACGCAAAATTGCCTGATGCGCTACGCTTATCAGGCCTACATACTGAGTTCGCAAGAATTTGTAGGCCGGATAAGGCGTCCACGCCGCATCCGGCAAGAACAACGCAAAATTGCCTGATGCGCTACGCTTATCAGGCCTACATACTGAGTTCGCAAGGATTTGTAGGCCGGATAAGGCGTCCACGCCGCATCCGGCAAGAACAACGCAAAATTGCCTGATGCGCTACGCTTATCAGGCCTACATACTGAGTTCGCAAGGATTTGTAGGCCGGATAAGGCGTCCACGCCGCATCCGGCAATTATCATCACTTCTTCATCTGCGACAAAATTGTCCGGCACTGATTCGCCTCCCCTTCGGAAGGTGAAATCAGCGCCAGTAACGCCGCCGCCGGTGTTACCAGCGTTGCCAGTGCCGCCGCAACGGCACCGCGAGCAATCAACGGTCCGGCTTTCACCCCAGCTTGCGGATTTTTAAACGTCCCACGCACATACAGTGGTGAACGCAGCGTGATAATCCGAATCCCTTTACTCTCCGGATCAATCGTCAAATCCAACTGTTCCGAAGCAAAACTTGCCGTGCCGGTAACGTTAATCAACGCGTTCTCAGTATCGAAAGCAAAAATCTGCGGGCGTGCCACACCGTTAGCGATATCCAGATTCGCCGCCGCGCAGTTCACCCGCACCTCATCATCACCGAAAATCGCACCGACAATGTAATTGCCGACATTCAACCCAACAATCTCCATCAGGTTGCGGCTCACCAGCCCGTCATTCATCAACAGTTTCAGGTTGCCGTTACTGTTGCCTAAAAGCGCCGCCACCGAATTACCGCTACCGCGGAGTTCCGCGTCACCATTCATTTCTCCCAGCGTCTTCTGCATCAGTTCCACATCTGGCATCAGTTCTTTCAGTTTCAGCCGACGAGCCTGAATATCTACCCGCCCCTGCATCGGCTTTTTATCCCCTTCCAGATGAATATTCGCCGTAATGCTGCCGCCCGCCATGCCAAATTTCAGCGGTTGCAGGCGCAGGTCAGCGTTTTTGAGGATGATATGGGTAGAGAGATCGCTAATCGGCAAACTACTGCCATGCTCGATGCGCCGCCCTTTGAAGCGAACATCGGCATCCATGACGTCCCATTTATCGGTTTCGAAGCGGTCATAAGGCAGCACTTTTCCCGCAGGCTGAACGCTTTTTTCACCCTTCTTCTGCTCAGACCGTTTCGACTTTTCTGCACCTTTCCCGGAATCAACGCCAATCAACGGCCCCAAATCTGCCAGCCGCAATTGCCGCGACTCAACGTCACCTTCCAGTTTTGGCCGTGGCTTGCCGGTGGTGTAGACCAGAGAACCGTGGATATCACTATCGCCAATGCGCCCATTAAAGCCTCGATAATCAAAGACTGACGATTTTTCAGTGTCGATTTTCGCGACCAGCCGCCCATCCGTTTCAAAAGGCGGGGTATCGGGCAGCAGAACACCCGTCAGTTCATAGAGATCACCCAGCGAATCGCCAGAAAATGTAAGCCGTAAATCGACACCCCCCATCTTCATTGGGTCATTCACGACGCCATCAAAAGCAACACGAGTGTTGCCAGAGCGGAAATCAGCCTGTACCGGAAACGGCGTCCCTTCGCCACGCAGCGCCAGCATACCGCCTATTTTTCCCGTACCTGTGAGCGGTTCGCCGTTATAACGTCCCTGCGCCTTCAGGCCAAAAACGTAATCGCCCACCTTTTCTTTATCCGCTTTACCTTTCGATCCGGTAACTTCGCTGAATGGTAGCGGCTTGCCTAACGGATCGATAAAAATTTCCAGATCCGCCTTGCTTACTTTGTCATCAATAGCGATCCGCCCCTGATCGAACAGAATATTATCCAGCCGAAACGACCACGCCGACGGCTTTGCATTCGCGTCTTTGTTGTCATCGTTGGCGAGATCAAACGTCCAGTTATTGTTCTTTTCAGAGAGGCGAATCAGGCGCGCGTCGGGCTTTTCCAGTTTGATCCACGGCAGCCAGACCGTTTTGGCCAACAGCGCCAGCGGGGCTAACGTCGCGTCTACCCGCGGCAAATGCACCATCGTGACTTCGGGAATATCCGGTGGATTGCCAAGAATGATGTCTTCTGCATACACATGAGGCCACGGCACCCAGCTGCGCCAGCCAGTTTCTTGTTTTTGCCGCTCCCACACCACGCCCAGATCGCCACGGATAGCGAACGGACGATTCAACTCCGCAGAGACTTTCTGGTTGATGGTCGGTTTGAGTCGATTCCAGTCAAAAGTTGCAATCAAAATGATCGCCACGACAATCAACAACAAGAAAGCCCCTGAAATCGCAGCGGTTATTTTGCCTGCCTTGCTCATCGTTCGCTTCCTCATATTCTTCCTGTGCCAGTCCTAAAGATAGTCCAGCCAGGCAGAACATGAGGCGACTACAGTGCCAGAGTCGCGGTATCCAGCGTTTCTATTGACGCCGGACACGAAAGCCCCCTTTGGGCAGCAAAGAGCGATGAGCGGAAGACCATCAATATTGATCGATGCCAGCAGGGCGTGCTCTACAAAGATTATCGGCGCGCAAGGGCAGAACTTTACCGCCTGACCGGATAAATTTACCCACTCCACAACAGAATCTTTCAGGAATACGTTCTGGCTCAAAAAAATAATGGAACACTGTTTTAATATAGTTGACCAGCAAACCACCACAGCGCAAACTAACGCTAATTTTTTACAGATCAGGTTCACGACTATGTCCAAAAAGATTGCCGTGATTGGCGAATGCATGATTGAGCTTTCCGAGAAAGGCGCGGACGTTAAGCGCGGTTTCGGCGGCGATACCCTGAACACTTCCGTTTACATCGCCCGTCAGGTCGATCCTGCGGCATTAACCGTTCATTACGTGACTGCGCTGGGAACGGACAGTTTTAGTCAACAGATGCTGGACGCCTGGCACAGCGAAAACGTTGATACTTCCCTGACCCAACGGATGGAAAACCGTCTGCCGGGCCTTTACTACATTGAAACCGACAGCACCGGCGAACGTACGTTCTACTACTGGCGTAACGAAGCCGCGGCCAAATTCTGGCTGGAGAGTGAGCAGTCTGCGGCGATTTGTGCAGAGCTGGCGAAGTTCGATTATCTCTACCTGAGCGGAATTAGCCTGGCAGTCTTAAGCCCGACCAGCCGCGAAAAGCTGCTTTCCCTGCTGCGCAAATGCCGCGCCAACGGTGGAAAAGTGATTTTCGACAATAACTACCGTCCGCGTCTGTGGGCCAGCAAAGAAGAGACACAGCAGGTGTACCAGCAAATACTGGAATGCACAGATATCGCCTTCCTGACGCTGGACGACGAAGACGCGCTGTGGGGTCAACAACCGGTGGAAGACGTCATTGCACGTACCCATAAAACGGGCGTGAAAGAAGTGGTGGTAAAACGCGGAGCGGATTCTTGCCTGGTGTCCATTGCTGGCGAAGGGTTAATGGATGTTCCGGCAGTAAAATTGCCGAAAGAAAAAGTGATCGATACTACCGCCGCTGGCGACTCTTTCAGTGCCGGTTATCTGGCGATACGTTTGACTGGCGGCAGCGCGGAAGACGCGGCGAAACGCGGGCACCTGACCGCAAGTACCGTTATTCAGTATCGCGGCGCAATTATCCCGCGTGAGGCGATGCCAGCGTAATGGCTTTTGACGGAGAACGGGTAGATATTCGTTCTCCGTTAATCGCCTTACAGGAGTGAACCGAGCTATGCTGATAATTTGAAGTAAACTGCTGACGCATATCATTCAGGCCACGGGTAAATTTAAGCGGATTCTCGCCTTTAATTTCAACCGTGACGAAGATATCACCATTGTTGTTAAAAAAATCAAAATAGTAATCATGCTGGTGTCGGCGATTTGTTTTAAATTGACGAAATGATAAGTAGCACCGCTCATCATAGGTAATTAAAAAATCATTTTCGCCGTATTCATTTATCATCTTATTTTTTAGGTTACCGTCGAAGAGAACAATATACTTATCTCTGTCTGCAAATAATTCGGCATCCGTTTCTCGGTTGATCGTGTTGACGCTGATACCGAATTCTATTTTTATTTTTTCTTTACTAATGCTGTCTTTCACATCGACATTAATATTATTCGCATTCCAGAGCAAGAGGAAGTTTTTGTTACAGGAATAGAGGCTAGTTAAAGAGAAAAATATTATCAACAAGATCAGTGTGACCTTGTACCTCATTTCTATTCCTTTAAGTACGTTGCGTTCGTAAAGTAAGTCACCTTCCATTTACATAAACCACAAAAACAAATAATCAATTAAACTTATCAAAAAAAGAAAAATTTTCTAACGTTACATCATAGCCTAACGAAAGAATATCTTTTTTCATTGGTTTGATAATATTCCCCCATTGCGCTTTGAATTCAGATATTGGGATTTCAATTACGGAAACTTTAATGTCAGAGTTGATGTTATACAGATATCGTACGACAAACCAATGGGCGGTTATCTTAATGGCCTCTGTGCTTGTAATTTCAAATTCCCAACGGGTAGTAAATGAACTGGATAAAAAACACATGGAAAACTGTTTAGTACCCAGTTCTAACTGCTCGAATATATCAACAATATCATTATAAATATCACTGACATCACTTCGTCTATCTAAACATAAAACGACTTTATCGAACACCATAAGGATATCGTCTGTATAATCAGCATAGGTTGAGTATATCGCTTCTGATACGGAAAGGTCTTCTTCATCTTTTATACCTAAGGGGGTTTCTCGGATTATTATAATTTTAAACATTGTATTTTTCCTTATAATTAATTCAAATTTCAGGGAAAATTTACGAAAGCCCGCTCCCCGCCAGGGAAGGGGATTAAGAAATCGGTTGTTTAGTGGGCTGAACAACGGTGGGTAAATAAAAAATAAGTTGGGAAGATTTAAAAACCTTCCCGGCTTTTTATTTAAAATCACCAGCCTTCCCATGCGTCATATCTATAATTTTCATCTATTGCTATAAACTCAACGCCACTTAAACCCAAACGCTCAAACTCTTGTTTAAAGAAAAGGGAACATATCGGTCTCATAATATCAGAACAAAAAAACAAATGTTCCTCTATTCCTTCAATGACATGAAAATTATCAATCTTATCATAATAAACTTTATCTACCCCCTTATCTTCCGGGGTATTGGGTTTTCCATCATAAATATCTCTCGATATTGTAAAAGTAGATTTTCCTTGATCTAGAACAGATAAATAATTCAAGTTAAAAAAAAGGAAATACTTTTTTTCTGGCAATTTATTTCTCATTAAATGTATATCAACCGGAATACATATACACTTAATGCTGAGTTTCTTACATAACTCATAGAAATCAGAAGAAATTAAATCATCCTCCAATAAATAGTCACCATTTAGCTTATGACTCTTAGCCTTCAAACTATACTTACTAACAAAATTATTTAGCAATGGTGGTTTTATATGAATATCATAATCAGGCAATTCAGGCATCCATTCCTTATCCATAAAATAAGGTACTCCTTCACCGTCAGGATGGTATTTAACAATATAAAACGCGGTAGGCGAATTCATCATAATAGTCTCCTCGTATTAGAATCCACTCGAAATATTCTATTATCGAGTCCAGACCTAGCCCAATCTTGAATTTCCTTCATGCCCAAGGCTAATTAAATATCACTTAAGCGATTAGATTGATTCGCCAATTGAAACAATTTATCAAGGAAAGATCATGACAACTATAATTTAAATGTTAATTTATGAATTTAGCAATAATACAATATTGGCCTGTAAAATTTAATGCAGAGTTGCATTTAAAATGTTGTATTTAGCATGCTAAATATACAGTCTCTGATTGTATTTTATCCTTTATTCAAGTGTGTACAAAAAACATACTTTTCATGCTCTCACCCTGCCCGACGCTGCCCCTTCGCTCCACGTTCATTACAAACGCTTCCTCACTACTACAGGCAGC
>NZ_PTRE01000178.1 GCF_002965065.1 Escherichia sp. MOD1-EC7003 | reverse complement strand
TGTGTGCGTTTTGTCTATAACTCGATCCTGCGTTGGCGCACCGATGCGTACTACGAACGGCAGGAGAAGATAGGCTATACACAAGCCAGCGCTCGCTTAACAGCACTGAAAAAAGAGCCAGATTTTGCCTGGCTCAATGACGTTTCCAGTGTGCCGTTACAGCAAGCCTTGCGCCACCAACAAGCCGGATTCTCAAATTTTTTCGCCGGACGCGCCAAATACCCGACATTCAAAAGCAAGCGCCATAAACAGGCTGCTACGTTCACTGATGCCGCGTTTAAATACCGCGATGGCAAGTTGTACATGGCAAAGAGCAAAGCACCGTTAGATGTGCGCTGGAGCCGTGAATTACCCTCTGCGCCGTCTACTATCACCATTTCCAAAGATGCCGCTGGACGATATTTCGTGTCCTGCCTTTGCGAGTTTGAACCTGTATCACTGCCGATCACCGCTTCCACGGTCGGCATTGATGTTGGTTTAAAAGATTTGTTCGTCACCGATACCGGATTCAAACAAGGCAATCCCCGCCATACCGCTAAATACGCGGCACGCCTGGCGCTACTCCAGCGCCGGTTAAGCAAGAAGGTCCGAGGCTCAAAGAACCGCGCCAAAGCCCGCTTAAAGGTGGCCCGACTCCACGCGAAAATTGCCGATTGCCGACTGGATGCCTTGCACAAGGCTACCCGCAAACTAATTAACGAAAACCAAGTTGTTTGTGTCGAATCCCTGAAAGTGAAAAACATGATCCGCAACCCGTCGCTATCCAAAGCGATAGCAGACGCAAGCTGGGGCGAGTTCACGCGCCAGCTACAATACAAAGGCGAATGGGCTGGGCGCTCCGTGGTCGCAATTGACCAGTTTTTCCCGTCCTCAAAGCGCTGTAGTTGCTGCGGTTTCACCCTGAAAAAAATGCCTCTTGATGTTCGTAAATGGCAATGCCCGGAATGCGGCGCAGACCATGATCGTGATATCAACGCGGCCCGTAATATAAAAGCGGCGGGACTCGCCGTGTTAGCTTGTGGAGAGCCTGTAAATCCTAAACCGCTTAACGCGGCTTAGGTTCGGCTCCGCGAAACAAGAATCCTCGCCCTTTAGGGCGGGGAGTACGTCAA
>NZ_PTRE01000177.1 GCF_002965065.1 Escherichia sp. MOD1-EC7003 | reverse complement strand
GCCCTGGAAAGTTGATCTGAGCTCTCAGTAAATATCAATACGGTTCTGACGAGCCGCTTACCAAGATGCCAAAGGCACGTTAATTGATGGCAAACGGATAATGGACAGTATTCTGCAAGCCCATCCCGATGTAAAAGGGGTGATTTGTGGTAATGGTCCGGTTGCACTGGGAGCTATCGCAGCACTGAAAGCAGCCAATCGCAATGACGTTATTGTTGTCGGCATTGATGGCAGTAACGATGAGCGCGATGCCGTGAAAGCCGAATCATTGCAGGCTACCGTGATGTTACAAGCGCAAGCCATTGCCGCGCAGGGTGTTACCGATTTGGATAATTACCTGCAAAAAGGAGTTAAACCAGCCAAACAGCGGGTGATGTTCCGCGGCATTCTGATAACCAAAGATAACGCAGATAAAGTCCAGGATTTCAATATCAAATCCTGATCCCAGGTCGTTGCGCCCTCACAATGAGGGCGCAGAGGAGAATATTATGGATAAAAAAGTCTGGCTGGCGCTGGCAATTCTGAGCCTGGGTGGATGTCGCATCGTCTCGCAGCAGGAACTTGCCGATCTCAAATCCCCGCCTAATCCTCATATGGCAAATATAGATCAGACCTGGCAGAAAAATATCGTGCCGCAGGTGGTAGAAAATGCGCGTCCGGTTGCGGAGTTAATGGCTGCGCTACAGGCAGAAAAAGATATCGATGCCGCCTGTAAAACGCTGGGCTATCGTTCTCAGGAAGAAAATCCGTGTATTTTCTACGTTAAAGTCGAAGGAGGCATCACCAATATCGATGCAAAATCCCGTAGCGGAAAAATGACCATCGCAGATATCAGCGGCATGAATATTGTCGTGCAAACGGGGCCAACTCTTCGCGGCACACTTCTGCGAGATGCATATAAAGGCGCGAGCTATGAGCATTTTAACGATCAGGTTTTATTTGGTGAATATGGTCGTGCTATCAATGAGCAAGCCATCAATATGATTCAGTCGGCAAAGCTTAAAACCGGGGAAAAGGTTCAGGTTTATGGCGTATTTTCTGCATGGGATATTCCGCAAACTATCCCGGATATAACGCCTGCGAAAATAGCCAGGGCGGGAGGCGAATAATATGTTACCGCAAGAAATTGATACTCCCCAGACTGATGAATCACCCGTAATCATAGAAACGCATGACTTATCGCGTATTTATCCAGGTGTGGTGGCGTTAGATAACGTGAATTACCGTGTCTATCGCAATAAAGTGAATGTACTTATTGGTGAAAACGGTGCGGGTAAATCCACAATGATGAAAATGCTGGCGGGGGTTGAAACACCTTCCACAGGCAAGATCATTCTTGATGGTAAAGAAGTTACCCTAAATTCTACCCATCAGGCCGAAAAACATGGAATTAGTATTATTTTTCAGGAACTGAATTTATTCCCGAATATGAATGTCATGGATAACATTTTCATGGCGAATGAATTTTTTCAGAAAGGGAAGATTAACGAAAAATATCAGTATGAATTAGCCAAATCTTTATTAGAGAGACTGGAACTGGACGTTGATCCCTATACCCAACTGGGAGAACTTGGTATTGGTCATCAGCAACTGGTGGAGATTGCCCGTGCCCTTTCTAAAGATACCCGGGTACTGATTATGGATGAACCGACCTCGGCCCTCAGCCAGTCGGAAGTCAAAGTCCTTTTCAATGTGATCGCACAACTGAAGCGCCGTGGTGTCACCATCATTTATATCTCCCACCGTCTGGAAGAGTTGATGGAGATTGGCGATTTCATCACCATTTTCCGTGATGGTCGCTTTATTAGTGAACGCGCAGTGAGCGATGCCAGTATTCCGTGGATCATCGCACAAATGGTCGGTGATAAGAAAAAACATTTTGATTATCAACCAGCTATCCAGGGTGACACTGTACTGGAGGTACAGGGGTTAACGGCGCTGCATCCCAGCGGTGGTTACAAACTCAATGATGTGACATTCAACCTGCGTAAAGGCGAAGTTATCGGCATTTACGGCTTGCTGGGCGCAGGACGTACTGAGCTATTTAAAGGACTGGTGGGCCTGATGCCCTGTCAGAGTGGGAAGATCCAGCTTAATGGTGAAACCATCGACAAATGCCATTTCCAGGCGCGGCTCAAAAAGGGGCTGGCGTTGGTGCCAGAAGATCGCCAGGGCGAAGGCGTCGTTCAGATGATGTCGATTCAGTCCAATATGACGCTATCCGATTTCAGCCTGCAAGGTTTTCGCCGTGCCTGGAAATGGCTGAATCCGCAAAAAGAGAGCGCCAGTGTGAAAGAGATGATCCAGCAACTGGCGATCAAAGTCAGTGATGCCGAACTCCCTATTACCTCACTCAGCGGCGGTAACCAGCAAAAAGTGGTACTTGGCAAAGCGTTGATGACCCAGCCACAGGTGGTGTTTCTTGATGAACCCACACGCGGCATTGATGTTGGCGCAAAAACCGACGTCTATCAGCTGGTAGGAAAAATGGCACAACAGGGGCTGGCAGTCATGTTCTCTTCTTCAGAACTCGATGAAGTCATGGCACTGGCAGATCGCATTCTGGTGATGGCTGATGGCCGTATTACCGCTGATCTACCCCGGGGCGAAGTCACCCGAGAGAAACTGATCGCGGCTTCAACACCTCAAGATTAATCAGGCTGGAATTTCTTATGAATCAGAAATATATGATCTATATGTACCTGTTGAAAGCCAGAACGTTTATCGCTCTGCTGTTAGTGATCGCCTTCTTTAGCGTGATGGTGCCTAACTTCCTGACGGCCTCTAACCTGCTGATTATGACTCAACACGTTGCGATTACCGGGCTGCTGGCAATCGGAATGACGCTGGTGATCCTGACAGGCGGCATCGATCTTTCCGTCGGCGCGGTAGCGGGGATCTGCGGAATGGTTGCCGGGGCTCTGCTAACAAACGGCCTGCCATTGTGGAGCGGCGATATTATTTTCTTCAACGTGCCGGAAGTGATCCTCTGCGTGGCGGTATTTGGCATTTTAGTGGGACTGGTGAATGGTGCGGTAATCACCCGCTTTGGTGTCGCGCCCTTTATCTGCACCCTCGGTATGATGTACGTCGCCCGTGGCTCTGCCCTGCTGTTTAATGATGGCAGCACTTACCCCAATCTCAACGGCATGGAGGCACTGGGCAATACGGGTTTCGCCACCCTTGGTTCTGGCACGTTTTTAGGCGTTTATCTGCCAATCTGGCTGATGATTGGCTTTTTGATTTTAGGCTACTGGATCACGACTAAAACGCCGCTCGGTCGTTACATCTATGCCATTGGTGGCAATGAATCTGCCGCGCGACTGGCAGGCGTACCCATCGTAAAAGTCAAAGTGTTCGTCTATGCGTTCTCCGGATTATGCGCCGCATTTGTCGGTTTGATTGTTGCCTCGCAGCTGCAAACCGCTCACCCAATGACCGGCAATATGTTCGAAATGGATGCTATCGGTGCCACAGTTCTCGGTGGAACTGCGCTGGCAGGTGGTCGGGGACGTGTCTCTGGCTCGATTATCGGTGCCTTTGTCATTGTCTTCCTCGCCGATGGCATGGTGATGATGGGGGTCAGTGATTTCTGGCAAATGGTCATTAAAGGTCTCGTTATCGTCACCGCCGTGGTGGTCGATCAGTTCCAGCAAAAATTGCAAAACAAAGTCATTTTGATGCGTCGCCATGAAGAAAAGATGACCGCCGCACCTGCCGTAAAACCGCTTTCCAGTTAATTAACATCATTCCACCGGGCATTAAATTGCCCGGCTTATACAGGGGAAAAAATATGCAACGTAATTTTCAGGGTAAGACTGTAGTTATTACCGGGGCATGCCGGGGAATTGGGGCCGGGATCGCTGAACGCTTCGCCCGCGATGGCGCAAATCTGGTGATGGTTTCTAACGCTGAACGCGTACATGAAACTGCAGAGCAACTGCGCCAACGTTATCAGGCTGACATTTTGTCATTAGAAGTCGATGTGACAGATGAAGCGCAAGTACAGGCACTCTATGAACAAGCTGCTGCACGTTTTGGCAGCATCGATGTTTCCATCCAGAATGCGGGCATTATCACCATCGATTATTTTGATCGGATGCCGGCTGCTGATTTCGAAAAAGTGCTGGCGGTGAACACTACGGCAGTCTGGCTCTGCTGCCGGGAAGCAGCCAAATATATGGTGAAACAGAATCATGGCTGCCTGATCAACACCTCTTCCGGCCAGGGACGTCAGGGGTTTATCTATACCCCACACTATGCAGCCAGCAAAATGGGTGTGATCGGCATTACGCAAAGCCTGGCGCACGAGTTGGCGCAGTGGAATATCACTGTTAACGCCTTCTGCCCGGGTATTATCGAAAGCGAAATGTGGGACTACAACGACCGCGTATGGGGAGAAATTCTCAGCACCGATGACAAGCGTTATGGCAAAGGAGAGCTTATGGCGGAATGGGTGGAAGGTATTCCGATGAAGCGTGCCGGTAAACCTGAAGATGTTGCTGGACTGGTTGCCTTCCTCGCCTCTGACGATGCGCGTTATCTCACCGGTCAAACCATCAACATCGACGGCGGCCTGATTATGTCGTAATGCCCCTGCGGGCTACTAAGAGAGATATCAAAATGATCGCAAAAGATTTTGCTCAACACTTGTTTGATCTCCACGATCGCGTCGCCTTTGTCACTGGCGCAGGTAGCGGTATCGGACAAATGATCGCTCTGGCTTTAGCCAGCGCAGGCGCACGAGTGGTGTGTTTTGATCTACGGGAAGATGGCGGACTTAAAGAGACGGTTAATAATATCGAAGCACTTGGCGGACAAGCCTTGTATTACACGGGCGATGTTCGGGAATTGAGAGATCTTCGCGCAGCAGTCGCTCTGGCAAAAACACATTTTGGTCGCCTGGATATTGCCGTAAACGCCGCTGGAATCGCTAACGCAAACCCGGCGCTGGAGATGGAAAGCGAGCAATGGCAACGCGTTATCGATATCAACCTGACTGGTGTGTGGAATTCCTGTAAGGCGGAAGCCGAGTTAATGGTAGAGAACGGAGGCGGCTCGATTATAAATATTGCGTCAATGTCCGGGATTATCGTCAATCGCGGTCTGGAACAGGCTCACTACAACAGCTCCAAAGCAGGCGTGATTCATTTATCTAAAAGTCTTGCGATGGAATGGGTGAGTAAAGGGATCCGTGTGAACTCAATCAGTCCAGGATATACCGCAACACCAATGAATACCCGACCTGAAATGGTGCATCAGACTCGGGAGTTTGAAATCCAGACGCCGATTCAGCGGATGGCGAAAGTGGAAGAGATGGCGGGTCCAGCGCTGTTCCTTGCCAGCGATGCGGCGTCGTTCTGCACTGGTGTTGATCTGGTGGTCGATGGTGGTTTTGTCTGCTGGTAAAAATGGTTTCGCCCGCAGCCATCACTGACCGCGGGCGAAAGTGTAAAGCAGGTGCCTTACCACCCTGACCTGACAACCGGATATGCGGGGATTGCTCCCCGCACAACGGCTACTTCTTCGGTTCGTAAGCGAGAACAGCCTTAAACTCAATATTACGTTCCTTCACCGTAAACTCACACAGCGAGTCTCCGACCAGAAGCGAAAATCCCAGCACCGTCAAACACAGCACTATGACTGCCACAAGGGCATATTTCGTCAGCATGTTTATATTGCCTCCATGCGAAGAAGGGACTACCATCCAAATTGTCTGGTTTGGAGTGGCAGCCCCTGGGTTGATAGAAATATCTCCTGGGGCTTCATCTTTCCAGACCTCAGAGTAAACCTGAAACCGGAAAGCTTCAGGCACCCGCCGTTATCTTACCCTTCCTTAGCAAAATAGCTGTTTATTTATACAGTGAGTCCTGTTTCGGACTTCTGTTGGCAACACTCGTTATTGTTCGTAAAACGAAATCGCCCGCAGCCATCACTGACCGCGGGCGAAAGTGTAAAGCAGGTGCCTTACCACCCTGACCTGACAACCGGATATGCGGGGATTACTCCCCGCACAGCGGCTACTTCTTCGGTTCGTAAGCGAGAACAGCCCTGAACTCAATATTACGTTCCTTCACCGTAAACTCACACAGCGAGTCTCCGACCAGAAGCGTAAATCCCAGCACCGTCAAACACAGCACTATGACTGCCACAAGGGCATATTTCGTCAGCATGTTTATATTGCCTCCATGCGAAGAAGGGACTACCATCCAAATTGTTGGGTTTGGAGTGGCAGCCCCAGGGTTGATAGAAATATCTCCTGGGGCTTCATCTTTCCAGACCTCAGAGTAAACCTGAAACCGGAAAGCTTCAGGCACCCGCCGTTATCTTACCCTTCCTCAACAAAATAGCTGTTTATTTATACAGCAAATCCTGTTTCGGACTTCTCACTCCTCATTTAATCAACTGAAGCTGAGCCCGTTTTTTCTGCATGCCTCAATCGTCAAAATTCTTCCCCGCCAGCCGGCTATGACGCAACTGGTCACATTGCAAAAGTAGCCAAATTGCTTCAGTCACCATCAGTTCACCATCACCAAAAAAAAGAAACATTCCAGAACTTCCGCATCTCGCCCAGCCGCTCCCACTTCTATACTGAATAGAAAACGCCAACATAAGAGAAATCTATGCCATTACCCGATTTTCATGTTTCTGAACCTTTTACCCTCGGTATTGAACTGGAAATGCAGGTGGTTAATCCGCTGGGCTATGACTTAAGCCAGGACTCTTCAATGCTGATTGACGCGGTTAAAAATAAGATCACGGCCGGAGAGGTAAAGCACGATATCACCGAAAGTATGCTGGAGCTGGCGACGGATGTTTGCCGTGATATCAACCAGGCTGCCGGGCAATTTTCAGCGATGCAGAAAGTCGTATTGCAGGCAGCCGCAGACCATCATCTGGAAATTTGCGGCGGTGGCACGCACCCGTTTCAGAAATGGCAGCGTCAGGAGGTATGCGACAACGAACGCTATCAACGAACGCTGGAAAACTTTGGCTATCTCATTCAGCAGGCAACCGTTTTTGGTCAGCATGTCCATGTAGGTTGCGCCAGTGGCGATGACGCCATTTATTTGCTGCACGGCCTGTCACGGTTTGTGCCGCACTTTATCGCCCTTTCCGCCGCGTCGCCGTATATGCAGGGAACGGATACGCGTTTTGCCTCCTCACGACCGAATATTTTTTCCGCCTTTCCTGATAATGGCCCGATGCCGTGGGTCAGTAACTGGCAACAATTTGAAGCCCTGTTTCGCTGCCTGAGTTACACCACGATGATCGACAGCATTAAAGATCTGCACTGGGATATTCGCCCCAGCCCCCATTTTGGCACGGTGGAGGTTCGGGTGATGGATACCCCGTTAACCCTTAGCCACGCGGTAAATATGGCGGGATTAATTCAGGCTACTGCCCACTGGTTACTGACAGAACGCCCGTTCAAACATCAGGAGAAAGATTACCTGCTGTATAAATTCAACCGTTTCCAGGCCTGTCGCTATGGGCTGGAAGGCGTCATTACCGATCCGCATACTGGCGATCGTCGGTCACTAATGGAAGACACCTTGCGTTTACTGGAAAAAATCGCCCCTTCTGCACATAAAATTGGCGCATCAAGCGCAATAGAAGCACTGCATCGCCAGGTCGTCAGCGGTCTGAATGAAGCGCAGCTAATGCGCGATTTCGTCGCCGATGGCGGCTCGCTGATTGGGCTGGTGAAAAAACATTGTGAGATCTGGGCCGGTGACTAAGCCGGGAATTGCCTTACAGAAGAATATCCCTGACAATGGTGTTTTAACTTACATTTAACAATGTTATGAAACACCCTTTAGAAACCTTGACCACCGCAGCAGGCATTTTGCTGATGGCTTTCCTCTCTTGCCTGCTGCTGCCCGCCCCCGCACTGGGGCTGACGCTGGCACAAAAACTGGTGACCACGTTCCATCTGATGGATCTTAGTCAGCTTTACACTTTATTGTTTTGTCTGTGGTTTTTAGTGCTGGGCGCTATTGAGTATTTTGTTCTGCGCTTTATCTGGCGACGCTGGTTCTCGCTGGCGGATTAAACGTCGATTATCGCCGTACTTCGCGGCATACTTTGCTTATTCTCCTTCGCCTAAAGGAACGTTTATGGATAAGCAATCACTGCACGAAACGGCGAAACGCCTGGCCCTTGAGTTACCCTTTGTCGAGCTTTGCTGGCCTTTTGGCCCGGAGTTCGATGTTTTTAAAATTGGCGGCAAGATTTTTATGCTGTCGTCGGAGCTGCGCGGCGTCCCCTTTATCAATCTGAAGTCCGATCCACAAAAATCCCTGTTAAATCAGCAAATATACCCGAGCATTAAGCCAGGGTATCACATGAATAAAAAGCACTGGATTTCAGTGTATCCCGGCGAGGAAATCTCCGAAGCGTTACTTCGCGATCTGATCAACGATTCGTGGAATCTGGTGGTTGATGGTCTGGCTAAACGCGATCAAAAAAGAGTGCGTCCAGGCTAAAGCGGGAATCTATAGCGCATTTTTCTCGCTTACCATTTCTCGTTGAACCTTGTAATCTGCTGGCACGCAAAATTACTTACACACGGAGTCTTTATGGATATCATTTCTGTCGCCTTAAAGCGCCATTCCACTAAGGCATTTGATGCCAGCAAAAAACTTACCCCGGAACAGGCCGAGCAGATCAAAACCCTACTGCAATACAGCCCATCCAGCACCAACTCCCAGCCGTGGCATTTTATTGTTGCCAGCACGGAAGAAGGTAAAGCGCGTGTTGCCAAATCCGCTGCCGATAATTATGTGTTCAACGAGCGTAAAATGCTTGATGCCTCGCACGTCGTGGTATTCTGCGCGAAAACTGCAATGGACGATGCATGGCTGAAACTGGTTGTTGACCAGGAAGATGCCGATGGCCGCTTTGCCACGCCGGAAGCGAAAGCCGCGAACGACAAAGGCCGTAAGTTCTTCGCCGATATGCACCGTAAAGATCTGCAAGATGATGCGCAGTGGATGGCAAAACAGGTTTATCTCAACGTCGGTAACTTCCTGCTCGGCGTAGCGGCTCTGGGTCTGGATGCAGTACCCATCGAAGGTTTTGACGCCGCCCTCCTCGATGAAGAATTTGGTCTGAAAGAGAAAGGCTACACCAGCCTGGTGGTTGTTCCGGTAGGCCATCACAGCGTTGAAGATTTTAACGCGACGCTGCCGAAATCTCGTCTGCCGCAAGACATCACCTTAACCGAAGTATAATTCTCCTGACAGCCGGGAACCGCTCCCGGCTCAGATTGCTGACAAAGTGCGCGTTGTTTATGCCGGATGCGGCGTGATCGCCTTATCCTGCCTACAAGTTCGTTCCAATTCATTCATGTAGGCATGATAAGCGTAGCGCATCAGGCAATTTTATATTTACCATCAGCCCTCACAGGAAATTCCCCCTCAGATTCTCCTGATTTGCATAACCCTGTTTCAAGCGTCATCATAGGCTGCTGTTGTATAAAGGAGACGTTATGCAGGATTTAATATCCCAGGTTGAAGATTTAGCGGGTATTGAGATCGATCACACCACCTCAATGGTGATGATTTTCGGTATTATTTTTCTGACCGCCGTCGTGGTGCATATTATTTTGCACTGGGTAGTCCTACGTACCTTCGAAAAACGCGCCATCGCCAGTTCACGGCTATGGTTGCAAATCATTACCCAGAATAAACTCTTCCATCGTTTAGCTTTTACCTTGCAGGGGATTATCGTCAATATTCAGGCGGTATTCTGGCTGCAAAAAGGCACCGAAGCAGCTAATATTCTGACTACCTGCGCGCAGTTGTGGATCATGATGTATGCGCTGCTTTCAGTCTTCTCATTGCTGGATGTTATTTTGAATCTGGCGCAGAAATTCCCGGCAGCAAAGCAGTTACCGTTGAAAGGGATATTTCAGGGGATCAAACTGATCGGCGCGATTCTGGTCGGCATATTGATGATCTCGCTGCTGATTGGTCAATCGCCAGCGATTCTGATCAGCGGTCTTGGTGCAATGGCTGCTGTGCTGATGTTGGTATTTAAAGATCCGATTCTTGGTCTGGTGGCAGGTATTCAACTTTCCGCGAACGATATGTTGAAACTGGGCGACTGGCTGGAGATGCCGAAATACGGCGCGGATGGCGCGGTGATCGATATTGGATTAACCACCGTCAAAGTGCGTAACTGGGACAATACCATTACCACTATTCCCACCTGGTCTCTGGTTTCTGACTCCTTTAAAAACTGGAGCGGGATGTCAGCATCCGGCGGGCGACGTATTAAACGCAGTATCAGCATTGATATCACCAGTATTCACTTTCTTGATGAAGACGAAATGCAACGTCTGAATAAAGCGCATTTGTTAAAGCCTTATTTAACCAGCCGCCATCAGGAAATTAATGAGTGGAATCGCCAGCAAGGTTCTACGGAGTCAGTATTAAACCTGCGACGGATGACCAATATTGGAACCTTTCGTGCTTATCTGAACGAATATCTACGTAACCATCCGCGGATTCGTAAAGATATGACCTTAATGGTACGCCAACTGGCTCCTGGCGATAACGGCTTACCACTCGAGATCTATGCGTTTACCAACACCGTGGTGTGGCTGGAATATGAAAGCATTCAGGCTGATATATTCGACCACATATTTGCGATTGTCGAAGAGTTTGGTCTACGACTTCATCAGTCGCCAACCAGTAATGATATTCGCTCTCTGGCGGGTGCATTTAAACAGTAATAAAAAAACCGCTCTCGCCGAATGGATGAGAGCGGTTTCGAATTGTCGATATCGTTTTGTCGGATGTAGCGTGAATGCCTTATTTCCGACGCAGCATTTTAAACGCCACAAGCAAGAACACAATCCACACCGGCAGCAGAATCGCTGACAAGCGCATATCATCCATCGTGCACATCAGCAGCAAAATCATGCCGAGGAAGGCAATACAAAGATAGTTGCCAAAGGGATAAAGCAGCGCCTTAAACTGTGTTTCACGCCCCTGACGTCGTATCGCCGCGCGAAAACGCAGATGTGCCAGGCAGATCATAATCCAGTTCAACAGCAGCGTTGCTACCACCAGCGCCATCAGCAGACCAAACGCTTTTTGCGGCAGCAGATAGTTAATCAGCACCACCAGCGAAGTGATCGCCCCCGAAAGCATCAGCGAGTTAATCGGCACGCCGCGACGGCTAACACGGGTAAGAAACTTCGGCGCATTACCCTGAACGGAAAGGCCAAACAGCATCCGGCTGTTGGAGTAAACCCCGCTGTTATACACCGACAACGATGCCACCAGAATGACGAAGTTCAGCGCAGAAGCCACCACGTTGCTGTCGAGATTATGGAAAATCATCACAAAAGGGCTACTATTGGATTTCACTTCCACCCACGGATAAAGCGCCAGTAAGACTACCAGTGAACCGATATAAAACAGCAGGATGCGATAAACCACCTGATTTACCGCTTTTGGAATGCTTTTTTCTGGATCGCGCGCTTCAGCGGCAGTAATCCCAATCAGCTCCAGACCGCCGAAGGAGAACATAATCACCGCCAGCGACAAAATCAGCCCATTCCAGCCGGTGGCGAAGAAACCGCCGTAACGCCAGAGGTTATCGATACTGGCTTTCTCACCGCCGTGACCAGAAAACAGCAGCCACAGACCAAAGCCGATCATCCCGATAATTGCCAGCACTTTAATCAGCGCAAACCAGAACTCGGTTTCGCCATATAATCGCACGTTCACCAGGTTAACGGCGTTGATGATAATAAAGAAGGCGGCAGCCCAAATCCACGTTGGAACATCCGGGAACCAGTACTGCATATAGATGCCCGCAGCGGTCAGCTCTGCCATTCCCACCAGCACGAACATTACCCAGTAGTTCCAGCCAGAGAGGAAGCCCGCAAACGGTCCCCAGTATTTATAGGCAAAGTGGGCAAATGAACCGGATACCGGCTCCTCAACCACCATCTCGCCGAGCTGGCGCATAATCAGGAAAGCGATGATCCCGGCGACGCCGTAGCCCAGCAATACAGCCGGACCCGCCATCTGAATCGCCGGGCCAATGCCAAGAAACAGACCAGTACCAATAGCGCCACCCAGCGCAATCAGTTGAATATGACGGTTATGTAATCCGCGATGAAGCGTCGGCTCTTGATTCGACGCAGTATCTCCCGATACGGTTGACGCGTTTTTCACGCCTTTCCCCTGTGTGTCTTTTTCGTTGAGGGCACCTTTTAACATTTAGAGCCCATCGTCGCAAGACACAATCCACACGGTTAAGCCGGGGATCCTGCTTTTATTTCCGTACCCGATGCCGGTGCAGCCACATCAGCTTATACGCCGCCGGGATAATAAACAGCGACAGCAAAGGCGCGGTGATCATGCCGCCAATCATCGGCGCTGCGATGCGACTCATCACCTCTGACCCTGCTCCCGTTCCCCACAGAATCGGCAGCAGACCGGCGATAATCACAGCCACCGTCATCGCTTTCGGGCGCACGCGCAGTACCGCGCCGTGATACAACGCCTCATCCAGTTTCTGCTCGCTGAATGTGTGTGGATTATCCAGCGACGGATCTGCCTCTATGGCGTGACGTAAATACATCAGCATCACCACGCCAAATTCGGCGGCAACTCCGGCGAGAGCGATAAAGCCGGTGCCCGTCGCCACGGAAAGATGAAAGCCCATCCACCACAGCAACCAGATGCCGCCCACCAGCGCAAACGGTACGCTACTGATAATCAGCAACGCTTCGCCCACGCGACGGAACGCCAGATACAACAGTACGAAGATGATCATCAGCGTCATCGGCACCATGAGTTTCAGCTTATGGTTGGCGCGCTCCAGCAACTCGAACTGCCCGGAGAACGCCACGCTGGTGCCCGGTTTCAACTGCACTCTTTCGGTAATCGCTTTTTGCAGATCGTTAACCACTGACACCATGTCACGATCGCGGGCGTCGATATAAATCCAGCTCGTCGGGCGCGCATTCTCGGTTTTCAGCATCGACGGTCCGGTAGAGACGTTAACGTCGGCCACATCTGCCAGGGTGATTTGCTGCTTCATCGGCGTCAGGATCGGCAGCTGTCGCAGCGCCTGCGGGCTATCGCGCCAGCTTTGTGGATAACGCAGATTAATTGGATAACGGGCAATCCCTTCCACCGTTTCGCCAACCATCGCCCCGCCTACCGCAGAAGTCACAAACAATTGCACATCTCCCACCGTCATACCATAACGCGCGGCTTTTTCACGGTTAATCTCAACGTTGATATAGCGCCCTCCTTCCAGACGTTCGGCAAGAGCAGAGGCCACGCCTGGCACCGTTCGCGCCACTTCTTCAATTTCCTTTGCCATCGCGTCGATATCTGCCAGCACTGTGCCGGAAACTTTAATGCCGATGGGGCTTTTAATGCCGGTCGAGAGCATATCGATACGGTTACGAATTGGTGGCACCCACAGATTTGCCAGCCCCGGCAGACGCACGGTGTTATCCAGTTCCTCAATGATTTTGTCCATCGTCATGCCAGGCCGCCACTGATCCTGCGGCTTAAGCTGGATGGTCGTTTCTACCATCTCCAGCGGAGCAGAATCGGTGGCGGTTTCCGCTTTCCCGGTTTTGCCAAATACCCGTGCCACTTCAGGTACGCTCATAATCAGCTTATCGGTTTTTTGCAGCATACTCGCCGCCTCCGCTGCGGAAATCCCCGGCAGCGTCGAAGGCATATACAACAAATCGCCTTCATTGATTTGCGGTAAAAATTCCCCGCCAACGTTATTGAGCGGCCAGATAACCGTCAGCACCGAAAGCGCAGCTACCAGCAGCGTGGTTTTCGGCCAGTGAAGTACTTTCAACAACAGCGGATGATAAGCATGAATCAAAAAGCGATTGAGCGGGTTACTGCTTTCAGGTGGAATTTTGCCACGGATCCAGTAGCCCATCAGGATAGGGATCACTACGATCGCCAGCAGTGCCGCCCCCGCCATCGCATAAGTTTTGGTGAACGCCAGCGGGCCAAACAGACGTCCTTCCTGCCCTTCCAGCGTGAAGATCGGGATAAACGACAACGTAATAATCAGCAGACTGATAAACAACGCCGGCCCCACTTCAACAGATGCATCGGTGATCACCTGCCAGCGCGTTTTATTATCCAGCGTGGCGTCAGGATGCTGGTGCTGCCACTCTTCCAGCCGTTTATGCGCATTCTCGATCATGACGATAGCGGCATCCACCATCGCCCCGACGGCAATCGCAATGCCGCCCAGCGACATAATATTGGCATTCAGTCCCTGGAAGTGCATGACAATAAAAGCAATACACAACCCCAGCGGCAACGAAATAATCGCCACCAGCGCCGAGCGCACATGCCAGAGAAACAGCGCGCAGACTACCGCCACCACAATAAACTCTTCCAGTAGCTTGCCGCTGAGGTTGTCGATGGCGCGGTCAATGAGCTGGCTGCGGTCGTATGTTGTAACTATTTCCACGCCTTCTGGTAAACTGCTTTTCAACGTTTCCAGTTTGTCCTTCACGGCAGCGATCACTTCACGGGCGTTTTTGCCGGAGCGCAGGATCACCACCCCGCCAGCAACTTCGCCTTCGCCATTCAGTTCAGCAATGCCCCGGCGCATTTCCGGGCCAACCTGGACCTTCGCAACATCACGCAGATAAACGGGCACGCCATTTTCACTGGCTTTTAAAACAATCTGATTAAAGTCGTCGAGCGTTTGCAGATAACCGCTGGCACGCACCATATATTCCGCTTCTGCCAGTTCAATCGACGAACCGCCCGCTTCCTGGTTTGAAGCATCCAGCGCGCTTTTTACTTCGGCGAGACTGATGCCAAATTGCGCCAGGCGCTGGGGATCGATAACCACCTGATACTCTTTCACCACACCGCCCACCGACGCCACTTCCGCAACGTCAGGGATGGTTTTTAGCTCATATTTGAGAAACCAGTCCTGCAATGAGCGTAAATCGGCCAGATCGTGCTTACCGCTGCGATCGACCAGCGCGTATTCATAGATCCAGCCAACGCCCGTGGCATCTGGCCCCAATTCGGCGCTGACTCCCACAGGCAGCTTACCCTGTACCTGATTGAGGTACTCCAGCACCCGCGAGCGTGCCCAGTACGGATCGGTGCCATCTTCGAAAATGACATACACATAAGAGTCGCCAAACTGCGAGAAACCGCGCACAGTCTTCGCGCCCGGCACCGACAGCATGGTAGTGGTCAGCGGATAAGTCACCTGATTTTCAACGATTTGCGGTGCCTGACCGGGATAGCTGGTTTTAATAATCACCTGTACATCAGAGAGATCCGGCAGCGCATCCACTGGCGTGTTAATGATGGTCCAGGTGCCCCAGATGCTCAGAAACAACGCGCCCATTAGCACCAGAAAACGGTTCGCCACCTAGCGACGAATAATCCATTCAATCATAGGTTATTCCCTCAATGCGCATGCGTGGCACTTTCAGAGCGCATCCGCTCCAGTGCACCAGAAATATTGGCTTCGGAATCAATCAGGAACAGGCCACTGGAAACCACCTTTTCACCTTCCACCAGACCAGAACGTAACGCGGTAACACCTTGCGATGCCTGGAAAACGGCAACGCGTTTCGGTACAAAGCGCCCATCGGCATCAACGGTAATCACCCGCTGTTCGTTGCCGGTATCAATCAGCGCCTGTGACGGAATGAGCAGCATCGGTTCGCTGGCGGTGTTGAGTTGCAACCAGGCGTTCATTCCCGGTTTTAGCGCCTCGTCGGCGTTGTCGACTTCCAGACGCAGTTGCAGCGTGCGGGTTGCAGCATCCACGCCGGGTAGCAGGGTCCATTTGCGGATGGTGAGCGTTTTATCAGGTCGTGCCGGAACAGTGAGCGTAAACTGCGAGGCATCTTTCACCAGCCAGGCGACAGACTCCGGGATCGCCGCAGTGACCCACACCGGGTCCATACCCTGAATTTTCGCTACCACATTATCTTTGGCGATATTCATTCCCGCGCGCAGATCAAACGCAGTGATCGCGCCGTCAATGGGTGCTTTGAGCGTAAAGCGAGTCTGGATTTTTTGCGTGCTGATCAGGCGGCGAATATCAGCCTGCGGCATTCCCGCCAGCCGCAGGCGTTCAAGAATCCCTTCGGTCTGGGTCGCCGTGCCGCCGGTTTCGCGCAGCAGTAAATACTCACTCTGCGCTTCCACCCAGTCAGGAATGGTCAGGTCGAGAAGCGGTGTGCCCTTCTGTACTTTATCGCCCACGGTAAGCGAATACACCTTGTCGATAAACCCGGCGGCGCGAGCCTGCACAATGGCATACTGATACTCGTTGTAACTGACATTCGCCGGGAAACTCTGGGCAAAAGTCAGCGGCCCGCGCGTGACGGTAGCCGTTTTCACCCCCAGATTCTGCGTCTGAGTCGGATCAATGCGCACACCAGACGCGGAACTCTCTTCATCGGCATATTTCGGCACCAGATCCATATCCATAAACGGCGATTTACCTGGTTTATCGAACCGCGTATTGGGATACATCGGATCGTACCAGAATAAAATTTTACGTTCTGCGGTTGGCGTTTTTTCTGCGGGCGATTCAGCCTGGGAAAACCAGGTAAAACCTGCCGCAGAAATAATACCGCCCGCGATCATGCTGCCGATAATAAGCGCGATTTTTTTCATCTCATTAAACCTGGATTACTGGCTGACTTTAATATCCTGTAATAAAGAAAGGTTGCCCTGCTGGACAAAATTAAACGCCACTTTGTCGCCCGTTTTAATTTCACTCATTTTCGTCTGCGGGGTGATAGTAAAGCGCATAGTCATCTCCGGCCAGTTCACTGCAGCAATCGGCCCGTGGTGGATGGTGATTTTTTTGCTTTCCAGATCAATACCTTTTACCACGCCGGTGGCGCTAATGACCTGTGATTGTGCTTCGCTCATGGTTTCATGATGATGTTCGTTAGCCTGGACACTAAAGCCAATAACGGTAACCAGACTGAACATTGCGACTTGCAGTGCTTTTTTCATTTATTCTCTCCTGGAGTTAAAAGTCATACTCTAAATAATTCGAGTTGCAGGAAGGCGACAAGCGAGTGAATCCCCAGGAGCTTACATAAGTAAGTGACTGGGGTGAGCGAACGCAGACGCAGCACATGCAACTTGAAGTATGACGAGTATATTGCTGTCAACCGCCGCCAAGCGCGGTATATAAGGAAACTTCGTTAACCTGACGAGCATAATTCAGGTCAAGTAAAGTTTGTCGGGTTGCAAATAAAGAACGTTCAGCATCCAGCACCTCCAGATAACTTACTGCACCGTGCTGATATAATGCCCGCGCCCGTTGCAAAGTAATTTGCAGCGACGCCAGATAACGCTGCTGGGCGCTAATTTGATCGTTCAGGCTTTGACGTAATGCCAGTGCATCTGCTACTTCTTTAAAAGCATTCTGGATTTTCTGTTCATAATTCACCACCGACTGCTGCTGGCGAATTTCGGCGATATCCAGATTGGCCTGGTTGCGTCCGGCATTAAAAATGGGGATCTCAATTTTGGGAATAAAATTCCACATCCCGCTGCTGGCGTTAAATAATGACGACAGATCGCTGCTGGCGGTCGATATTCCGCTGGTCAGGCTGATAGACGGGAAAAATGCCGCACGTGCGGCGCCAATATTGGCATTAGCCGCCATTAACGCGTGTTCAGCTTCCATTATATCCGGACGCTGCAATAAGATTTGCGACGACAATCCCGCCGGTAATTTCACGCTTTGCAGGCTGTCGCTGGTTGCTGTCTGTGCTTGCGGCAGCTTGCTGTAGCTTCCCAGTAACAGTTGCAATGCATTATTCGCCTGCGCCAGTTCCCCTTGACGTTTAGCGATATCGCTACGGGTACTGTCTATCATCCCGCGAGCCTGTTCCAGCGCCAGAACATTGCTGCTACCGGTCAACAGTTGTTTTTCGACAAACGCATATGACTGCTGATAATTATGTAGCGTTTCTTCGGCTATTTGCAATTGCGCATAAGCCTGCTGCTCCTTGAAATAGCTTTGTGCGACATTTGAAACCAGCAGAATATGCACCGCGCGCTGAGCTTCCTCAGTGGCTAAATAATTTTGTCGCTCGGCTTCGCTCATGTTCTTTAAGCGACCGAAAAAATCGAGGTCAAAGCTGGCGTTTAGGCCAGTCGAGAACTCCCGCGCCGTGGCTGAATCGCCTTTAAGATTACCGCTCCAGCTGCCGCTGCCCTCGCCATTGAGCTGTGGGTAACGGTCGGCATCGGTCAGACGATATTGCGCCCGCGCCTCCTGAACTTTCAGCGTCGCCATGCGCAAATCCCGGTTATTCACCAGCGCCTCGCTAATCAGCGTCTTCACCTGATTATCAACAAAAAAGGTGCGCCAGCCCGCGTTCTGGTAGGTATTCACTGCGTTAACCAGGCCGTTCTGGCTGAGAGAGAACTGCTGCGGCACAGGCATTGCCGGACGCTGATAATCCGGTGCCAGTGAACAACCGGTTAGCGCAAGGGCCACACAAAATGGCAGAAGTTTACAAGGAGACATAGGCACATAATTTCTGGTGACTTTATGCCGCCAACTTTACTCGCCAGGCTCTGATTTTCCGGTGACAGGAAAATGACAAAATTGTCATTTTGCCAATAAGCAATTGCCATCTGATCCCGCTACTCTAGAATTGCCAGGGCAACATGCGGAGGAAATATGAAACTGTTGATTGTCGAAGATGAAAAGAAAACCGGAGAATACTTGACCAAAGGGTTAACCGAAGCCGGTTTTGTGGTCGATTTGGCCGACAACGGGCTGAATGGCTACCATCTGGCGATGACAGGAGATTACGACCTGATAATCCTCGATATTATGCTGCCGGACGTGAACGGCTGGGATATCGTACGCATGTTGCGTTCGGCCAATAAAGGGATGCCGATTCTGTTGCTTACCGCGCTTGGCACCATTGAACATCGCGTCAAGGGGCTGGAGCTGGGGGCAGATGACTACCTGGTGAAGCCATTCGCTTTTGCTGAACTGCTGGCGCGGGTGCGCACCCTACTGCGGCGCGGGGCGTCGGTGATTATCGAAAGTCAGTTTCAGGTTGCCGATTTGATGGTCGATCTCGTCAGCCGCAAAGTCACCCGCAGCGGCACGCGCATCACTTTGACCAGTAAAGAATTTACCCTGCTGGAGTTTTTCCTCCGCCATCAGGGCGAAGTGCTGCCCCGCTCGCTTATCGCCTCGCAGGTATGGGACATGAATTTTGACAGCGATACCAATGCTATTGATGTGGCGGTGAAGCGGCTACGCGGCAAAATCGACAACGACTTTGAGCCGAAACTGATTCAGACCGTGCGCGGCGTGGGCTACATGCTTGAGGTGCCGGATGGTCAGTAAGCCGTTTCAGCGCCCGTTTTCGCTGGCAACCCGCCTGACCTTTTTTATCAGCCTGGCCACCATCGCGGCGTTTTTCGCCTTTGCATGGATCATGATCCACTCAGTAAAAGTGCATTTTGCCGAGCAGGATATTAATGATTTAAAAGAGGTTAGCGCCAACCTTGAACGAGTACTTAATCATCCTGACGAGACGCAAGCCCGACGCTTAATGACGCTGGAAGATATCGTCAGTGGTTATTCCAATGTGTTGATTTCTCTGGCAGATAGCCACGGTAAATCGGTTTATCATTCCCCCGGTGCGCCGGATATCCGCGAGTTTGCACGCGATGCCATCCCCGATAAAGACGCGCGGGGTGACGAGGTATATCTCCTTTCCGGTCCGACAATTATGATGCCGGGCCACGGTCACGGGCATATGGAGCACAGCAACTGGCGGATGATTAACTTGCCGGTTGGCCCGCTAGTGGACGGCAAACCGATTTATACGCTCTACATCGCGCTTTCGATCGATTTTCATCTTCATTACATAAATGATTTGATGAATAAACTTATTATGACCGCATCGGTAATCAGCATCCTGATCGTCTTTATCGTGCTGCTGGCGGTACATAAGGGTCACGCGCCGATCCGCAGCGTCAGCCGTCAAATCCAGAATATCACCTCGAAAGATCTCGACGTTCGCCTCGACCCGCAGACCGTGCCGATTGAGCTGGAACAGCTAGTACTGTCGTTCAACCATATGATTGAACGTATTGAGGATGTTTTTACTCGTCAGTCCAATTTCTCAGCGGATATCGCCCACGAAATTCGCACACCAATTACGAATCTCATTATGCAAACGGAAATCGCCCTCAGCCAGTCGCGCAGCCAGAAGGAGCTGGAAGATGTGCTTTACTCTAATCTCGAAGAACTGACGCGAATGGCGAAAATGGTCAGCGATATGCTTTTTCTCGCCCAGGCCGATAACAACCAGTTAATCCCCGAAAAGAAAATGCTCAACCTGGCAGATGAAGTTGGCAAAGTGTTCGATTTTTTCGAGGCGTTAGCGGAAGATCGCGGCGTGGAGCTGCGGTTTGTTGGCGACGAGTGTCAGGTTTCGGGCGATCCGTTGATGCTGCGTCGGGCGTTAAGCAACCTGCTTTCTAACGCCCTACGTTACACGCCAACCGGAGAGGCAATTGTAGTGCGCTGTCAGACGGTCGATCACCAGGTGCAAGTTACCGTCGAAAACCCCGGTACGCCCATTGCGCCCGAGCACTTACCGCGTTTGTTTGACCGTTTCTATCGCGTTGACCCCTCCCGCCAGCGAAAAGGTGAAGGTAGCGGCATTGGTCTGGCGATAGTGAAATCGATTGTTGTCGCACATAAAGGCACGGTTGCGGTTATGTCAGATGCGGGAGGGACAAGGTTTGTTATCAAGCTACCGGAGAGGGAGTGATTGGTCCGATAATACAATGGATATTATTTGAAGGAAGAATTTGATATTTCGTCAGGAGAAAAGCGTAAAATCCGTTTCGTGCAGATGGTGAGTTTTATCAGGGTATGGCGGTAGCGTAACTGCCTTTGGATAATATACTCGTCATACTTCAAGTTGCATGTGCTGCGACTGCGTTCGCTCACCCCAGTCACTTACTTATGTAAGTGACTGGGGATTCACCCGCTTGCCGCCTTCCTGCAACTCGAATTATTTAGAGTATATATATGACATGAATGTATTCCCCAGATAACTTCACCAGCCAAATATATTGTTTTTTATAAAAAACTCATATTATTTTACATGGATAAACTCTTGTTAATAATTCGGATTACACTCGATTTGTATGGTGATAACTTCTCTCCGCATAAATTATTACCACAACTTAAAGATTCATTCAAACTTATTGATTCAAACGAAAAGACCGATATTAATAAAATACGGCACCGCCAATACGACTTTGGCGCACTATCACTTCAACATCCAGATTGTATTGGCATTGAATATAAATCAACCGAGTACCAAAAATGGTATATACCCAATAAACCTCAAGATGCGGGTTTGAGTACCTGAAAGTGATCGTTTATTCGGGATGCCAGAGAATCCGCTATACCCGGCAGCGTATGACTGAAAAATTCAAATATTGCGTCCCTGCACTCTCGAAAACTGCTGAAGTAGCGATTATTCCGGGCATGTTCGTTCATTAATTTCCACATTCGTTCTATCGGATTCAGGTTTGGACTGTACGGCGGGAGATAATGGAGCTGTATATTCACCACTTCTGCCCCGTCTTTCACTAACTGTGAACGGTGGTAACCTGCGCCATCCAGAATGACGTGGATTTTCTGGTTATAATCAGGATAAACCTTACGTATCTCATTGAAAAAACGGGATACATTGTACTCATTAATCGTTTTATATTCGCAGATTAACGGGTGTTCCGGGGCTTTCAGATCCAGCGCCCCCATGATATTCAGGCGTGTGCGGCTGCCTGTTGTTTTTACTGACTTTTTCTGGCCTTTGCGTATCCAGCCATAGCTGATTTTAGTGGCCTGAGTCGGATGGACTCCATCAATAAAAAGAACCGGTTCATCACCCACAGTTGTTATAATATTCAATTA
>NZ_PTRE01000176.1 GCF_002965065.1 Escherichia sp. MOD1-EC7003 | reverse complement strand
CGGGTAGCCAATGCCCGCGCTGACTTCCAGCACAAACTTTCCAGACGAATTATCGACGAAAACCAAGCGGTGATTGTGGAAACGCTGAAATCAGCAAATATGATGAAAAACCGTCGCCTTGCCCGTCATATCGGGGATGCGGCATGGTCTGGATTTGTGGCAAAACTTGCGTACAAAGCGGAATCGGCAGGTGTTCACCTGGTCAAACTGGATCAGTGGTTCGCCAGCTCGAAAACTTGCCATTGTTGCGGTCACAAAATGTCAGAAATGCCGCTCAAGGTGCGCGAATGGAAATGCCCCGGCTGTAATGCTGAACATGACCGCGATATAAACGCGGCGCTCAACATACAGCACAAAGGCATAACAGAATTAATGGCGGCAGGACTTGTCGTCAAAA
>NZ_PTRE01000175.1 GCF_002965065.1 Escherichia sp. MOD1-EC7003 | reverse complement strand
GCGGTCACAAAATGTCAGAAATGCCGCTCAAGGTGCGCGAATGGAAATGCCCCGGCTGTAATGCTGAACATGACCGCGATATAAACGCGGCGCTCAACATACAGCACAAAGGCATAACAGAATTAATGGCGGCAGGACTTGTCGTCAAAGCCCATCGAGGCTTGCGTAAGTCTGGCTCTATGCCAGTTGCAGCCTAAGAAGTGGGAAGCCTCGCCGTTTACGGCGGGGAGCAGTCAC
>NZ_PTRE01000174.1 GCF_002965065.1 Escherichia sp. MOD1-EC7003 | reverse complement strand
ATGGACATTATTTTTGTAGAGCCGGAGGAAACAGACCAGACGGTTTAAATGAGCCGGTTACGCTCAAGGTGCGCGAATGGAAATGCCCCGGCTGTAATGCTGAACATGACCGCGATATAAACGCGGCGCTCAACATACAGCACAAAGGCATAACAGAATTAATGGCGGCAGGACTTGTCGTCAAAGCCCATCGAGGCTTGCGTAAGTCTGGCTCTATGCCAGTTGCAGCCTAAGAAGTGGGAAGCCTCGCCGTTTACGGCGGGGAGCAGTCACTTTATTTTGGTGAGTGTATAACGATAGCGGTCGCCGTCCGGCACGAACGCCAGACGATGGGTTATACAGGCTGGAGCATCTTCTGCATGGTGCGAAACAAACAACAATTGCGTTTCACCCTCGCTAATCAGCACATCAACAAAACGGCGAATAAGCTGGCGATTCAGCGGATCCAACCCCTGTAATGGTTCGTCGAGAATAAGCAAAGTCGGATGTTTCACCAGTGCGCGGACGATCAGCGCCAGACGCTGCTGTCCCCAGGAAAGACTATGGAAAGGAGCGTCAGCCGTGTGTTTATCAATGCCGAGAATATCCAGCCACTGCTGCACCAGTTTTTGCTGGCGATCCGAAACGGCCTGATAAATGCCAATCGAATCAAAATAGCCAGAAAGGATCACGTTACGCACAGTAGTGCTGACCCGGTAATCCAGATGCAAGCTACTGCTGACGTAACCGATATGTTTTTTGATATCCCAGATGGTTTCGCCGCTGCCGCGACGTCGTCCGAAAAGCGTCAGATCGTTGCTGTAACCTTGCGGATGATCGCCAGTAATCAGGCTTAATAATGTCGATTTTCCCGCACCATTTGGCCCGACAATTTGCCAGTGTTCGCCCGGATTCACCTGCCAGCTAAGGTTATTAAGAATGGGGCGATCGTTATAAGAAACCACGCCATTGTTCAGCACAATGCGCGGTTCACTGGCGGGTAAGGCGTGACGTGCTGAAGGCTCATCCGGCTCCGGCAGTTGCACCCCCTCAAGTCGCTCGCTATGCGCCAGTTGCGCGACAAGTGCTTGCTGAAGCAGTTTCTCTTTAGCGCCTGTTTCCGCTAACGTGCAATCTGCCAGTACTCCAGCAAACTGGACAAATTCCGGGATCTCATCGAAGCGATTAAGCACCAGTACCAGGGTAATACCGGACTGATGTAACGAGGCGAGTAGCTCTGCCAGCTGCTGACGTGAGGCAACATCAAGGCCATCGAACGGCTCATCAAGAATCAATAAGTCAGGCTCCGACATCAGCGCCTGACAGAGTAGGGTTTTACGCGTTTCGCCAGTGGAAAGGTATTTAAAGCGTCGGTCGAGGAGGGGGGTAATACCGAACTGCTGCGCCAGCTGCGCACAACGCGGTGCATCCTTAACTTCATCCTGAATGATTTCAGCCGTGGTTCGTCCGGTGTCATCTTCACCAGGGCTGAGCATATCGGTGTTATTCCGCTGCCATTCGTCGCTGACGAGCTTTTGCAATTGCTCGAAGGAGAGACGAGCGATGTGGGAAAACTGGCTTTGCCATTCACCTTTCAAAAGCGGAAGTTCCCCCGCCAGTGCGCGGGCCAGCGCCGACTTCCCGCTTCCATTCGAACCGACAAACGCCCAACTATCACCCGTGTTTAACGTTAGCTGAGGCAATTGCAGCGTTTTTGTGTCGCTAAGACGAAACGTGCCTTGCAAAATTTGCAACGATGACATTTTATATCCCATTTTGTGCAGCGATTACTGACAGGGATACGTGTTTCATAACAAATTGTCAACACGCTTAGCACAGCGTGGCGATAATCACGCTGTCGGCATTAAAGTAGGCCGTGACATTCTGTCCTTGCTCAAGAGAAGCCGCTTCATTTACCGGCACTGTGGCGCACAGTGTTTGCCCGTCGGGTAGTGCCATTAATACTTCGCACTGCTCCGTGCCGCGCTCAATATGACTAATAATGCCCGGCAATTGGTTGTCGGCGTTTTGCGCGACCGCCTCGTCCTGAGTAATACCTACCCACGGCGCTTTCAGCAGTATTAACACTTCTTTGCCTTCATCCAGCCCCAGACGCGCGCCGCTTTGTGCGGTAATCGCGACTTTTAATCGTGTTTTGCCATCAGCCAGTAAGACATCAACGTGCTGTTGAACGTCATCATGATCGCGGGCGGTGATGGTGCCGAACCACTGGTTACGGGCGCTGGTCTGCAGTGAAAAACGTGAGATCGCGGCCAGCAGGCTGTTCAGCGGCAAGGCGTCATCGTCGCTTAACACATCAAAGGCTTTTTGCTGGATTTGCGCCAGTAAGTCATAGAGTTGAATCAGTCGCTGACCATAGCGGGTCAGTGCTGCGCCGCCGCCACCTTTACCGCCTGTTGCGCGCTCAACCAGAATATGCTCACTTAACTGATTCATCTCATTAATGGCATCCCAGGCGCTTTTATAGCTGATACCGGCATCTTTCGCTCCCTGGCTAATGGAACCGGAAAGCGCAATGTGTTTTAGTAACGAAATGCGGCGCGGGTCGGCGAATAATTTTTGTTGGAGCTTAAGGGTGAGAAGGATTTCGGCCTGCATAACAATGTCCTGGCAAAAGTCTTATTGTGACGGAAAACGAACGCTACGCAAAGCTGACCGCACAAAAGGGGAGTGCTTTTCTGTGCTTAGCGGTTAGAATAGTCTCATGACTATATCTGGAGTTGACCATGTTAGAGTTATTAAAAAGTCTGGTATTCGCCGTAATCATGGTACCTGTCGTGATGGCCATTATCCTGGGTCTGATTTACGGTCTTGGTGAAGTATTCAACATCTTTTCTGGTGTTGGTAAAAAAGACCAGCCCGGACAAAATCATTGATTCTCTGAATGCCCGCTCAGCCGCTGAGGAATCCCCAGTAATGGGCGGGTAAAAAAAGACAGGCATAGAGTTTTGTGATCTACT
>NZ_PTRE01000173.1 GCF_002965065.1 Escherichia sp. MOD1-EC7003 | reverse complement strand
TTTTGACGACAAGTCCTGCCGCCATTAATTCTGTTATGCCTTTGTGCTGTATGTTGAGCGCCGCGTTTATATCGCGGTCATGTTCAGCATTACAGCCGGGGCATTTCCATTCGCGCACCTTGAGCGGCATTTCTGACATTTTGTGACCGCAACAATGGCAAGTTTTCGAGCTGGCGAACCACTGATCCAGTTTGACCAGGTGAACACCTGCCGATTCCGCTTTGTACGCAAGTTTTGCCACAAATCCAGACCATGCCGCATCCCCGATATGACGGGCAAGGCGACGGTTTTTCATCATATTTGCTGATTTCAGCGTTTCCACAATCACCGCTTGGTTTTCGTCGATAATTCGTCTGGAAAGTTTGTGCTGGAAGTCAGCGCGGGCATTGGCTACCCGTTCGTGTTGTGCCGCAAGGCGTAACCGAGCTTTACGACGGTTAGCGCTGCCCAGTTTCTTACGGGATAGCGCCTTGCTGTCACGGCGTAACCGACGGTATGCGTTGACCTGGTGGCGAGGGTTTGCCACCTTGCCGCCGTTGTTGTCGATCAGGTAGTGCGATAGCCCCAAATCAAAGCCCGTCACGGCGGTGATATAGGTCGGCTTTGCCGCCGCTTCCTGACCATCGTCTGCGAGTATTGAGGCGTAATATTTGCCCGCTGCTGTGCGCTGAGGAATCCCCAGTAATGGGCGGGTAAAAAAAGACAGGCATAGAGTTTTGTGATCTACTGATTTGTGCAACCAATTCAATGAGATACCCTCTCAGC
>NZ_PTRE01000172.1 GCF_002965065.1 Escherichia sp. MOD1-EC7003 | reverse complement strand
GAGGCGGACAATAACATCGCTGAAAATGCGTTGCGGATGGTCAGTCTGGGCCGCAAAAACTACCTGTTCTTCGGTTCGGATCATGGAGGAGAGCGGGGAGCGCTGCTGTACAGCCTGATCGGGACGTGCAAACTGAACGGAGTGGAGCCAGAAAGCTACCTCCGCTATGTCCTTGACGTCATAGCCGACTGGCCGATAAACCGGGTCGGCGAACTGCTCCCCTGGCGCGTAGCACTGCCGACTGAATAACACATCCCCGTCAATACGGTTCTTGCTGCACGCTTAC
>NZ_PTRE01000171.1 GCF_002965065.1 Escherichia sp. MOD1-EC7003 | reverse complement strand
CCATTTTTCAATTACCTTAAAGAACAAAATATTTTTTATTACAATAATATTATTTGCAATAACCAAATCATATCCGCAATTAATGATATTTTAACAGAATACGGTTATAAAGATATCATCATTACAAAAGGTAATAAGCCTGGATTCTTTCTGTTATCGGGATACATTCCTCCTTCACCCAAATGGAGCGAAGTTGAAAATCTGTTACTGAATACGCCAGGAGTTGCTGGATGGGAAATACATAACAACAGTAACAATAAAATCAATGAACTGGCATCAGAGTTTAAGAAGAATAAATTAATAAACTATGTCAATATTTTCAAAAAGAATGATGTCATCATTGTTGCGGGGGAAGTTTCTCAACAGAACGAGAGTAAGATCCTTGCCATTATAAATGCGATGAACAAAAATAGTAACGTCAAGATACTATTTCAGAATATTCAACCGTATATTTCAGCAGATATCTTTCCTGGAAAAATACTCAGAATCAGCGGCACGATGACGAATCCAACAATCGCTCTTGATAATGGTACAAGCCTGGGGATTGGTAGCATCCTGAAAGGAGGCTATGTCATAGACGCGATTGATCCTAAAGATGGTATCAACATCTCCCGCCCAGACGAATATATACATATTCCACTGTCGTATTAATCTCCCCCTCCTCGGGGGGGATTATTTATTAACAAGGCATGTAAATATTATCATATATTTTAGCAAGATAGATCATTATGCAATGGAGTACCACTTAGGATCTTAACATTATATATTAGCACCAACAGAGCAAGCGAAGAAAACCAATGCCAAAATATCACTTATGAAGAAGATATGAATGGAAGCTATAGTAAAAAACCCACCTCTGAGGATAGGTGGGTTAAATGACAATAAAAATGCCCGATAAAAATCGTAATTTTTAGTCGGGCATTTGCTACACATTATTTCACACAGACAGCGTAAGCATTATTTTTAGATGTGTCAACAATATTTAGCAGTGGGTTTTCCTTTACCAAGTCATAAGTACTTGTAACTCCATCCTTTATATTATCAGCAGCTTGTAATGTCCATGCTGCTATAGATGTTTGAGTATAATGTTGATATTTATTTGCAGCCCCCCATTTCTTATACAGATCTTTCAGTTCTGTAATTGTGGATGGTAACGAACCATTAATATTTTTACAAATATTTTTGGCCATCTCATAATTGACTGTACGATCTGAATTAACACTCACTATTTTATTAGGCATAGTTATAGTATAGTTGGCCGTTTGCTTATCACCTGATACAACGGTAATAGTTGTGCTCCCCTTATCATTTAAGGTAACTTGACCATTGGGATCCACCGAAGCAATTCCTGGGTTTGCCGAACTCCATGTATATTTCCCATCACCTCCACTGGCTTTCAACTTAACTTGTCCATATTTCAACCATTCCGTAGGCAACTTCCCTTTAACTCCAGTTCCTACAATTTCAACATTACCGCCATCAATAGTAAGTGGTGTGAAGAATTCAACTTCAGGTGCTTTGACATCAATTTCGCCCCCGCTAACACGGGCGCTAACAAGCGATTTTCCTGGAGCCGGCGATGTTAATGTTACTTTAGCATAGCCATTCGTATCCGTTTTTTCAGTGGACTTACTTAACGTACCGAAGGTTGTCGTAAAGGTCACATCCTGGGAAGATAACGGCTTACCGTCCTTCATCACTTTAACAGTATAGGTAATCGCATCAGATCCATTTGCCTTCGCTGTTTTTTTATCAGCATTAATCTCAGTAATACTGGCCTTGGTTTGATCAATAAATATAACCGCACTGGCATTAAGTGGTGAAGTCATCTCCGCGGTTTTGGCAGACACGACTACCTGCCCTGGCTTATCTGATTTCAGCGTTACAGTCACCTTACCACTACTATTAGTATTGGCACTATTGGCACTTAAAGTTGCAGTTCCTGAAACAATATTAAATGAAACAGGGACATTAGCCTGAGTTACCCCATTCTTTTTCACCGTCGCGGTATAAGTAATAGCCTCAATGCCATCTGCTTTAGCCGAAGTCTTATCCGCCGTAAAGTCCGTTACCCCAACCTGGTCGACCACCTGACCATTCGACAGAACGGTAATAGTAAGCTGTACATTGTTAGAGCTATTGCCATTACGGTCATAGGCACGAGCCGTCACTTTATAAATATTGCTACCGCCTTGCACATAAGCCGGCAAAATAGCCTGGTAATCTTGTGCACTTTGGCTTCCGCTATGCTGAATCTGACCGCCCTGGCTACGTAATGCACTATCATCCCAGACGATACGATCCAGACCGTATTTGCTCTTAACGATCAATTGAATCTTCTGCGTACTGTGTTCAGTACCATTAATATCATGCGGAATATTCAGAGAAAGAATATCCTGCTTCTTGTACTCCAGAATAATATTGTTATTACGCTGAACCAGATCGTAACGGCTGCCTGATAATGTTCTTAACTCGTTAACATACTGTGGCTCAATTTGCTGAGACCACGGTTTATCAAACTGATAACGGAGCTGCATTGAGTAAAGGAGATCATTCTCATTACCCGTACCATGACGGTAATCGATCCCCATCGTCACCAGTGGAATCGGAGTATAGTTTACACCAACGGTCGCCGCACCAGGATTCGACTGCAGCTTATCGGAATTAAACAAAGCAACATTATCACCATAATACTGCTCATACATCAGCTTGGCGCCTAATGCCGGGTATGATGGTAGATAGCCATTAAAGCGGATATCGAAGCCATTTGCTGGGCGCTCATCATAGTCTTTCTTATTGTATGACTCATGCCAGCCGCTCATGCGGAAATAGCCGTTAACGCTACTTTTGAAATAGTCTCGCCAGTATTCGCCACCAATACCTAAACGGGTATTATCACCAGAAAAATCCTGATCAATGAAGACGTTATAGCCCAACATGTTTTCAGGAAGGAAAAAACGCTGACCCGCACCTAAATTTGCCGTAAAGCGGGAGTCAATGTAACGCGCTCCGACCTGACCAAAGGCCAGCATTTTTTCGGAATCATAGAACGGTAATAAGAAGTCCAGTGAACTACCGTCAAAGTTATTACCACTCTGCAGATTAACCTCTGCCGTTCCATAATGTTGTAACCAGGCCTGCAACTGTGACGAAGCCTGGTTACCCGCGATACCAAGAGCGGTATCTTTCGCGTAATCGCCGTTCAGAGAGCGCGACTGAAGCTGGCTACCAAGGCTCGCAGCCTGTTGTGCCGTATAATTTAGAGCCTTGTCATCAGTCATGTTGCTTTGAGTCGCGTCCGGGGACATTTTAGTCATTTTATTTGTATGACCAGCGACACCACCTGCAGCAACAACAGGTGCCGAACCTAAGACAGGTAAGGCACCATATTCAACAGACAGTTTTTTGAGTGGCAAAATGATCTGCTGGCCAGGCGCAGCCTTCAGCATTTCGCTTTCGGAACTGTATAAATGTTTATTCAGTGACCAAATTACGGATAAACTGATACCTTGTGATTTAGAAATACTGGAAACAGTTTCACCTGTTTTCAACGTATAAAAAAAGCGATCCTGAGCAACATTTTGAGTTAACAGTTTTGAATCTGAACTCAATTTAAAATAATTTTCACCGTTTGCAAATGAGTTCTGGTTAACATAAAAAAACAATCCTAAACCAGCACTAAGCATAATAAATGTTTTTTTTAGCTTATGCTTGTGCCGGGTCCGGGCATAAAAACCATGAGTAATCATGTTTGGGCTCCACCACAATGAGTTAGAATGAGTAGTAAATTATATTAATAAATAGATTTTATCTTCCGGCGTAATAATGTTTATTATCGCTTGAGCTAATTTCCTCTATCTTCATATGTTCGTTTTCTAATGTTATTCCCTGATTATGTAATACCAAATACAGGTTTTCCATTGACTTAACGACGACTTCTATTTCATTCTCAAGTTTTTCAGGGGTAGCATCATCGAGCGGGAAACGTAACGCTAACAACAGCGATTGTGCTCCTGACTCGTAACACAGGTATGGCCCGCCATTCTCTGCAAACCATAAGTTTGCATTCAAAATCTCAAGAGCGAAGTTAGGGTTATCTGTCGGGAATTTCCCACAGACGCCATAAATCATCATATATTCGTCACTGGCATCAGATAACGAAATATAATAAATTTCATCAATAGCAAAAGAACACAATCTATTTTCATTAAAGGAAATAGATCCAACACCAATTTTTTCTGCAAACCTATCTAATAAAAGTTCAGATCTTGATGACATTATAATTTCTCTTAATTGAATTTATAATTACAGAAGTTCAAGAGTTACCCATGCTGCAACGTTGTTCTCTGAAACATTAACGTTAGTAAAACGTCCCCCCCACCCCAACCTTAACTAAATACTCACAGATATATTTAAACGAAGCGTCCTGGTCCCGGCGTTGGTGCGGCATTTGCAGTATTTACTGCGCTCCCGCCACTCCCCGTTAATCCTCCCATACCTACACGCAATCCAGCGCTGTTTGTCAGAAGCGCATAAGTACTTTGGATACCTTGCCCTGGAGTTCCTATTAACCTTCCGGTAACCTGGTTATTCCCTGAGAAATTTTGAATGACGCTATAATTAGGATCTGCAGCGACCTCATCGTAAATATGCTCTTCTGCCTGACGAGTCGGTGAACTACTCCAAGGCTCGCCAACTTCAGCATATGGATTAACCACATCGCTAGAAGTATCTGACCAGTGTGTCGATGCAGCACTCCTCTGCGAATCAGCTCTACTCAGAGGTGTGTCTGCCTCTCTTGTGGCATCAGTGCCACCTTGTGCTGGGGTATTCCCTCCGGTCTGCTGCTGCACTACCGTATGTGTTGTTGTTGTCGTAGTTTGTTCTGCCGGCTGATTTCGTCTATGAAGCGCAGCCGTTACACCAGCACCAATTCCCCCACCAACAATCAATGCACTGCTGAGGCTGTAACCAATACCCGATGAAAGCTCTAATTCCTCCTGACGTCTGGCATACTGAGTATCATATCGCAGCTGCGCCTGTTCATTGCTTTCAACAGCCTGCTGTCTGGCCTGGTCAGCCGCCTCTTTAGCCTGCTGTTCTATTTGTTCAACAACGCTGTCTTTTAATACTCCTGATGGAATAGCATTTCCGTTCTCATCGATGTTAACTTTCTGGTTATCAGGGTTCTGGAATGCTTCCTTCGTTAACTGATCTCTTGTCGCACTTTCTGCAGCATTTGCGGCCTGATCAGGATCGGTGGTTGTAGGATCATCCGGTTCCGGTGTCAAAGCCAACGCCTGTGCAATACCAGTAGCCGCCAGCCCCACTAAACCAGCAGTAATTGCGCCGATAGAAACCCAGAATTTAGGGTCTGAACGAACGCTGGAAGCTGTTGATGAAGTACGGGTTTCGCTAACAACGCCATCATCCATTCCCGAAGCACTTCCAACACCAAAAGAACGCGTATCAACGTCCCTGGCTTGACTTCCCCCATGATTGTTTGGGTCTAATTTGTCCAGTATTCTCGCACGAGCTTCTGCGATATCTGATGCAGGAGTGACCATGGAATGCCCACCACCACCACGTCCCCCGGTAAAAACAAATCGGCCTTTATTCTCAGTATCGATAGCTTGCAAGCTTTGCAATTCTTGAGAATTTAATATTACGCTAACCTCTACACCATTTTTTTCTCCAATAGCGGCATAAGAACCATCTAACTGCTGTTCAATACGAAATGCAGAGGCTCCAATTTGCTTATTGAGAGTATCAAGTGGTCCCTTATCATGGAGAACTTCAAATCCTCCAAGCAAGCATGTCTCTGATGTAGCAGTAGCAAGCCTCGATGGGTGTACAGGAAGTCCTGGAATATCTCTGGAATCGACAGAATCAGCTATAGAATTTCTCAGGGGAGAAAACAATAAACGAGATCCTAATGCTCCTGTAGAGTTAATTAGTTGACCCGCTCCTCCCCGTGACGCGCCGTCTGTTTGTGAAGGTAGTGGCGGCGCAGGCGGAATTAAATTATTGCTATTTACATTATTACCAAGGTTACCAATAGGCATACATTATCCTTTTATTTAGAAATTTGACATTATCCTTTATATTACTACGACGTAACGGTATGCGGCCGATAAAACAGCTGAGCATAAACCAAATAAATCACAGTCTAATTTTTGATGCAAGCAAAATAATGCACCCAAAATGCATGTCTGTATTTCCAACTAAAAAAATCACATAATCAAAATCATTATATAATTATCGCAAAAATTAATTATAATTTTTATGTGCAAAAATTTAATTATGGATTAAAAGATAATGTTTTATTTTAAGCGCCTATAGGGACCTTTTTGCATCAAGAAAAAACAAATAACAGAGCAGTAAGTCCCCCCTACAGCCGAGTATCCTGCACATTTTCTGCAATCACCCTCTGAGCCAGGGCCTGGATATCACTGACTTTCGCGGTGTTAAAATTCCGTTCAAAGATTTCGCGTGAGACCTGTTCTATCATCTTAGTCTGAGTGTTAAAACGAGTAATGGGATCCACTCCTTTACCACACTGCTCATCAACTTTCAGGTTAAAGTATCTATTGGATTGCAAAAAGTGACCAATTGATGATTGTGCACAGTTCATATCGAGAGGCTGCTGTATCGCGCTTTCAACCGCTTTAAAAATGCGACATTTAGTCTCCTTAGTAATTACCGAATTATTACTCATGCAATAGTCATCCACAGCTTTGTTTACTGTTCTGGATAAAAAAGTAATCTGCTCCTGCTTGAACCATTGCTGGGTATCGCTACTACCCGTTTGTTTGGCTACGGCCTGTAGTAGCTGGTTAGTCAGTTTGCCATGATTAATCATAAGGTTCGACTGCATAGCTGCGAACCTCATCCCATTGGCCCCCATGCCCGCTTGCGTTGCAGCCTTGGTTACTACTGGTCTAAGAGTTTGTGTAACCGCCTGAGCTAACGTTCTACCTACCATTGCCGTTGGACTAAACATGCAATAAACCTTTATAAATTACATAAAAAATAACATTTATACCTATAAAACAAAATGAATAAATAAAGCTATAACATTATTTTATGACTTTAATTCTCCTCCAGCACTATTTATAGATGGTTGCACTACATTTATCATATGCTATCATAAGTATGCAACATTATTACTTACATGTTATATTGTTTCTCCTTGCTATTTGTGTAAGAGCTCACAAATCAATTACCTATAAACACATCAGCGTTATAAGAATGACAGGACTACAATATGAATGAACAATTTTGCAAAGATCTTGCACATACGTTTGGGATAACACTGGAAGAGCAAACTGATGCCCTCGCTTTTCACGATAACGATGGTCATGAGTGGATACTCGAGTGCGCCCCTCAATCAGAAATTTTATTTTTTTATTGTTACCTATCAAACAACGAACCAGATCAAATCAATAAAATATTAGAAATAAATAATAACCGAGAAATGCTTGGTATGTTCTTTTTATCATCAAAAGACGATAAAATCTTTTTAAATATTGCATTCCCCACCAATAAAATAGATATAACAGAATTTACTAATTTAATGGAAAACGGATATCTGGTAAAAAAAGAAATAATAAAATTATTTTCACTTTGATTTATTTGCTTTTTACTTCGAAAATTATAATATGAACTGGATGGTAGCATCCATTCAGTTCATATTTCACAAAAAACTGCAGTGCTCTATCCTTGAAACACTAACCATTTCGCCTGACATATTCTCTTCAAAAAAAATAATGAAACATCGCCCAGAACAGAAAACATTCTGGGGAGAAAATGAAAATAACATAAAACAATACTTAACCCATCACGCCTGATAAAGAGTTTAATGTAGTATTCTCTGGAGGGTTCACACCTTCTGTAGACTGTACGCGACGTAACAAAGAAGAAAGCCCTCTTTCAGTTAAAAAGCCTTCCAGTGCAGTGCGAGGAAACCAGGTTGAAGAAAGTGGCGTAATGTGTCTCTCATTTAATTTACTTTCCAGGGCCTTCGTAACGCCTCCATACAAAAAGCTAAATATCTTTGAGAAACATCCACTTTCCTGAGTTATCTTATGTACTTTGTATACATAATTATCATTCTCTTTAATGAAGCGGACAGCATACTCTTTTCCACGAAAATTGATAACTGAATAGTCATCAATGTCTGGAAAAACCCGGTGGTGACGCTGCTGCATGCGTGCTTTAAGTTGCAGTTCATCTACTGTATCATCATTCGATATATTAAGAGTTCGGGTCAACTTACTCCATGACGCATGATTGCTTGTCAAAGAAGTCGTGAATGTTATACCTGATAATGATGACGACATCATACACCTCCCTATATAACGCACTCCTGATTAATCACATACTACGCTAATCGTAAAATAAAAATCCTCGTTGATTTTTATAATACTTCCGTATGCTATTGTGGTATTATTCCGTACTAACTGGCACCCACCAAAAAGATGATATCCCGTTGAATCGATAATGTCATCTTTTTGGACATTACGCAACATATGTATATCAACATTTATTGTGCCAATCGCACAATAAATGCGATTCATTACAGTCTCGCTGCTGATAGTACATAACGGATCTGCGGCCTGAACATCCGTAATAGATAAGTTATTATCGCTCAACTTTACGGTTGCCAAAGGGTTATTAATAACAAGCCAACACCTTCTCTCTTGACTATCATCAACATGATAGAGTCTCAGACTATCACCAACTCTCAACTCTGTAACCGGATAATCAGTCCACCCAGGTACGATATAGCCATCAAAAAAAAGCGTATTAGAATGTGGAACAAATTGCCAATTATCATTAATCAGATATTGTAAACTTTGTACCGTTGTTTCGAGTATAATTACATTAAGTCTGTTTTCTCCATTATTATTTTCTATTACCGGATAAACATCTTTATTTAGCATCGTAAATTGAACATCATCAACTGACACATCACCTTCCGGTAAGGCAGTCTGCATTACCCATAAGATCATGAGTTTTATCGTATCTTCCGGTATCAGCCGGCTTTCGCTATACGGGAATAACTCCTGGCACCACTGAATGAACTGTTCTTCTGATATCCAAAAACGCCCCTCATAGCCCGAGTATGTCAACGTGAAACGAATACCATGACCGCTGACTTCACGAAAATATGCATGGCAAGCATGACCTTCGGACGTAATATAGAGGCGACCGGTTCCGATGACTGGCAACAACGGCAAATAAAAATCGTTAATTTTCATATTCAATTGTGAACTCAATGGCTTCATCAGGAAAGATTTCTTTTAACTTATCGAAAACATAGTCTTTTTTATGATATAAAAAAACATGATTTCTATTATTGGGGCTTACTGTAATAGAAAGATAAATGATTCCGTTACTACATTTAATTGTTAAAACAATTCCTCGTAATCTTCCACAAAGAATACTAAACGAGTGCTCCCCTTCTTCAAAGTAGCGTCGTCGTCGGCCCGAGGAGTAAAACAATCTCTTCCATAAAGAAGCCATTCGTATGAACAACGTATCAGGCGATCTTTTTTTTATATGATTAAAAATATCATTAAAACTTTCTTCTCCTTGCGGCCAATCATCTGATGGCCGAAAAGAAACAGGCTCTATCAAATTTCTTTTTAGAGAAACTCTAGTCAAAGTAATGTTCCTTTATGGCAAAAGATAATTTTTCTACTGATTTATTAACATGTTGCAGATTCTCTTTTGTTCGTTTTTGTGAATCTAGCAATGAACGCTTTTCCTTCGAAAGGGAGGATTTTTTCTCATACAATCGCTGCTTTTGCTCATCAAATGCATTGTTTTTAATCTGATATTTATACAACGACACTTTATCCAAATTCACCAGCGATGCACAATACGCCTGCTTAGAGGCAATCGACTCTTTAATGGATTGCTCGCAGTCATCGAGTTTACCATCCACCTCTTTTATCTGAGAGTTAATCTTAGCCATTGATTCTCTCAATCGGTTCGCTCTGCTTTTACGAATAGATAAAATTCTGTCCAACATACTCAGGCAACCACTTTGAATAGGTTTTCAATCGTTTTTTCGTAACTACTGATATCTTTGGTGCTTTGCTGTATAAAGCTCTGAATTAATTTCCTATTTTTTATTGCCTTATCCGCTTCAGGATCTTGCCCCATCGTGTACTCACCAATACGAATAAGCAGCTCAACATTTTTATAAGTTGCAATAAGCTTTTTGCATTCTGCCGCCGCACGCAAATGCTCCGATGTAACAACGTTATGCATAACACGACTGGCACTTAAACCAATATCAATTGCAGGGAAATGGTTTTCCTCTGCAAGTTCTCGGGTAAGTACGATATGCCCATCAAGAATAGAGCGGACTTCATCGCCAATAGGATCATTAACATTATCGCTTTCTAACAACACCGTATAAATCGCGGTTATTGAACCTTTTGGCGCAGGCCCCGCTCGCTCTAATAATTTAGGTAACGAGGAAAAAACACTCGGAGGGAATCCCCCCCTTACATCAGGTTCTCCCGATGCAAGCCCAACATCACGCGCGGCTCGGGCATAACGAGTTACAGAATCCATCATTAATAATACATTTTTACCCTGATCGCGGAAGTACTCTGCAATAGTCGTCGCCGTAAATGCGGCTTTCATCCTTTCCAGCGCGGGACGGTCTGACGTTGTGACGACCAGCACACATTTAGAAAGCGTGGATTGAGGTAAAAGCGCGAGGAATTCATTTACTTCGCGACCACGTTCGCCGATAAGAGCAAGGACAATAATATCTGCGGATGCGCCATTACAAATCATCCCCAAAAGCGTACTTTTACCAACGCCTGACCCGGCAAAAATACCGATACGCTGCCCAATACCGCAAGTTAGTAACCCATCAATTGCCCTGACGCCAAGTATAAATGGCTGATCAATAACCTGCCTTAATAAAGGATCTGGTGGTTCAGCATACAAGCTGCGTTCAAACGGAAGATAGGGGGCAGCAATATTACTCTCCATTGGTCTGCCAATGCCATCAACAAGCCGCCCAAGTAGTGCGTCTCCAACACGAATCTTGAACTCATCCCCCTGATAACTTAACCACTGACCACAGTACATGCCGGAAACATGCTCAAAAGGCAACAGGAAAACCTCATCTTCATCAATAGCGATCACCTCGGCTAAACGTTGACTGGGTTCTATCTTGTAAAAGGCGCCAATACGCGCTTTTGGTAAACGCGCCTTAATAATCGTCCCGCCGATATTGGTAATTTTACCTTCATATCTGGTAGACGAATTTAATGATAATGCCGGCACAGTGCTATTGAGCACTTTCTGAATACGTGGGTATCTTTCCAATACAGAATCATGCTCTGAAATCATTTACCGTTCCTAATACTTTAAGTTCGATATTATTCCCAACCTCCTGAAAAGAGAGCACGGGTACTGACGGGAACGAACCTTCAATCATTTTCTTCACATAGCGCCTGATATCTAAAGCGGTCAGAATGACGCCGTTCCCCGTTGGATTCATGATATTTTTTAAGAAGCCAATTATCTGCTCACTTCGCTCCGGTGAGATATTCAGATACGAGCCTGATGACGTTTGTCTGATCGACTCTCGTAGCTCATTTTCAATATCAGAGCCAATAAGCCAAACATTCAGAAGTGTACCGCGAACGCTATAGCGACCTAAAATATGCCGACGCAGGGCGATACGAACGTATTCGCACAAGATAACCACATCTTTTTCTTTTGTTGACCAAAAAATAAGCGTTTCAAAGATAGTTCTCAGATCCCTAATTGAGATATTTTCCTCTACGAGACGTTGGAGAATGTCAACAATTTTGCTCAAACCAAGCTGGCGCTGCAGCTCTTTCACAAGCTCGTTATATTTTCTCTCCATGATGTCCATCAAATAACGCGTTTCTTGTACGCCGATGAACTCTTTGGCATTAGACAATACAAGTTTCTTTAGCAAAAACGTTATCTTATCATTTGTTGTTGCATAAACATCCATACCTGAAAGGTGAGCTAGTTGTTGGTTAGCCTCATTCGTTTTATATACGATAGAGTTAGTCGAAAGCTTTTCCTGGACAAATTCGAATGAGATCTCTGCATGCCCAGCCTCAAAATAGACAGTATCATCTATAAGAGTATCTTTGTATATTGACTCTTGATAGAGCAAAAATTCTATTGCGCTATCATTATTTTTAACCGGATTGACAATAATCTTAGGCAATGGAATTCCACTTTCCTCAAAGAAATTCCACCGCATGACCTCAATTTGCTGTGCAATGTCTGAACTATAAATATTATTACTTAAGTTTAAAATCAACGGCTCGGCGCCTGGTGAGATGTTTTGGCTATTAGACAAATCAGCTCCCATAGCATCCTTATTATTGCCAGTTCCAAATGTTCTTTTCTTCTGTAATTTCCAGGCTATCCCCAACAGGCAAACCGCCAGAAATAAGAAGACCAATGTAGGAAAGCCCGGAATAATCGCCATTACGAGCATTAGTGCGGCACTGATTAAAAAAGGGCGACTATTAACAGAAACCTGTTGAACAATATCACCTGCAAGGTTTTCTTCTTTTTCGCTTTCACCGGGCACACGAGTAACAACCACGCCCGCGGTGACAGAGATAATAAGCGCAGGGATCTGGGCAACCAAAGCATCACCAACAGACAATACAGAAAACAGGCTAAGTGCCTCACTAAATGGCATGTCAAATTGCCACATACCAATGAGCACGCCACCAAACAGGTTAACTAAAACAATAATGATACCGGCAATAGCGTCCCCTTTTACAAACTTCATCGCCCCGTCCATTGAACCATAAAACTGGCTTTCCTTTTGCACTCGGGAACGAAGAACTTTTGCCTCAAGCGGGTCAATAACGCCTGCGCGCATATCACCATCAATACTCATTTGTTTTCCTGGCATACCATCAAGGGAAAAACGAGCACTCACTTCAGCAACACGCTCAGCCCCTTTTGTAATAACCATAAATTGTACGATGGTGATAATAGTAAAAATAACCAGACCAACAACAATATTGCCGCCAACAACAAAGTTACCGAAGGAGTAAATAATGTCACCCGCATCGTGATGCAGCAGAATAAGTCTGGTTGTACTAACACTGAGCGACAGGCGCATCAATGTCGTAATCAACAGAATTGTGGGAAAAGAGGTTAGCTCAAGAGGATTTTTTATATAGATTGAGAGCATTAATAAAAGTAACGCTGTCGAGATATTAATCGCGATAATGATATCCACCACAACTGTTGGCAATGGAATAATCATCATCATTACAGCCATAAAGAAGAAGAGAGCCAGAATAAGATCGTGATATGACTCTGCTTTTTTAAATATATTTAAGAGTTTATTCATGATGTCATCCTGCGAACTCGCTCAATAATTTGCACATGCTGTTGAAAAGTATTCATTAGAAAAAACACATCGATATTGGTTAGCAAACAACTTAAGCACAACTTATTATCGTAGACAAAAATATGTTCAATCACTCCCTGCGTTCGCTCAGGGGCAAGGGCACTGAAAAAAGAAAAAAACGCATTTTCGTTATACTCTAAGACAAACGTAATAAATACATTACCATCAATTATTTCAATAAAAAAAGAAAATCCATTAAAATCAATTTCAACGCGATTATCAAACAAATAAAAACCATTCCCTAATAACCTTAAAAACTCTTCTACGTTTCTTTTAACTAAAAGATTCATATGCAGGCTCTCAAGTAAGTATATGTGTGAATATTATTGCTTGAAAAAGCGTATGGGATAATATATACAGTATATGTACTTTATGTACATTGCAACTATTTAAATAGGATAATAGTTGCCCATGGGATGATTTGGGTACTTATAACCAAACAAATGTCTAAATTAGACAATGGAGAAAAGTTAATGGATGCAGCAAATTTAAGTCCTTCTGGCAGAGTATTACCACTGGCAGTCACAGTTAATGGGAATAATCCAGCGGATGAAAAAACAGGAGTGATGCAGGCAGAAGGTGGAGGAGGTCGTACCGTTAAAATTTTAGGTGCAGCCGCAATTGCTGCGATAACTCTGACAGCGGTAGGTACAGGTATTGCGGCGGCATGTATGACAGATAGCAAAGAATTCTTAGGCTTAGGAATCGCAACCGGTGTATTAGGTGCCACGGCTGCTGTTGGTAGTGGATTAGTGATGAGATATGCCTAATCATCGCATCGAATAAATAAAATAGAGAGGTTATGGACGCATAATGCCATGACCTCTCTCGCGAAAAGAGACTAACCGTAGATATGAGTAATATTAATCAATCTGAAAATATTCATTTTAATAAGGTATCCCAAACAAATTTCGTTGATGAGCATACCCCGTTGGCACCAACTCCCTCTGCGGCTGGAGCAGCTCAGTTTCTTGATCAATTACTTCCTAAAACAGCCGGAGTATCTTCCCCAGAACAAGTTTTAATTGAAGAAATTAAAAAGAGACATCTTGCAACAATGAACACCGATCTCAGTTTCGATGCACTATCTGCAGGTGGGCTCTCGCCAGAAGATGTACTCACATTACAAAAGAATGTGCTCAACGCAAACGTCAATGTTGATGTCGTATCCAAATTAGCAAGTCTTCTTTCAACATCGGTTACAAAATTGGTTTCAATGCAATAAAAATGAAAAAATACATTAAAAACACTTTTTTATTTGTTTTTATTTGTTTAACAGCTGCATGTAAAGAGCAACTGTATACAGGTTTAACGGAAAAAGAAGCCAATCAGATGCAAGCATTGTTGTTATCCAATGATGTCAATGTATCTAAAGAAATGGACAAAAGTGGAAATGTCACGATAAGTGTGGAAAAAGAGGATTTTGTCCGTGCAATAACCATTTTAAATAACAATGGCTTCCCGAAAAAGAAATTTGCAGATATTGAAGTTATTTTTCCACCCAGTCAGTTAGTGGCATCGCCATCACAAGAAAATGCAAAAATAAACTATCTCAAAGAACAAGATATCGAAAGGTTGTTAAGTAAAATCCCTGGTGTCATCGATTGCAGCGTCTCATTGAATGTTAACAATAACGAGAATCAACCATCCTCGGCTGCGGTTTTAGTCATTAGCTCGCCAGAGGTTAACTTAGCACCATCCGTCATTCAGATAAAAAACTTAGTTAAGAATAGCGTAGACGATCTCAAACTAGAAAATATTAGTGTCGTTATCAAGTCATCCTCAGGACAGGACGGGTAATATGTATGAACAATAATAATGGCAGAGTTAAGAATGATAGTGACTGGCTAACGGCTCTTGATTTTGTAAAAGATGTCAAAGGTTCACCAAACCATCTTACTTTTCATATCTATCAAAAAAATGCCTTCTTACACGACTTTGGAAATTACTGGGTTCTGTATATCGAGCTTAATGGCGATTTTCGCCAAGTACCAACAGATACATTCATTAGACTCTGTAATATTCTGGCCGTTAGTAAAGAATATAAACAAATGGGCATTTTTCAATCTAATAAAAAATGGCATCTTTGCCAACTGTTTAATAAAGATAATAATCATCGCACAAACATGTCAAAAGCAATAATGCAACACACTCTCGCCTCTTTGCTTGACAAGCAATTTGATAAACTAGAGCAAGCATCTACATCAGATACAACGATGCCCCCAACACATTTGTTTTCTGATATAGGACGAATTGTGTAATGAAAAAAATAAGTTTTTTTATTTTTACTGCACTATTTTGCTGCAGTGCACAGGCTGCCCCGTCCTCTCTGGAAAAAAGATTAGGCAAGAACGAGTATTTTATTATTACTAAAAGCTCACCAGTACGCGCAATCCTTAATGACTTTGCCGCTAACTACAGCATTCCTGTTTTCATCAGTAGTTCCGTGAATGATGATTTCTCTGGCGAGATAAAAAATGAAAAACCAATAAACGTACTGGAAAAACTGTCCAGGCTCTATCATCTCACATGGTATTATGATGAGAACATTTTGTATATTTATAAAACAAATGAAATATCAAGAAGCATAATTACACCAACATATCTGGATATTGACTCACTGCAAAAGTATCTGCGGGACACAATCTCTGTAAATAAAAACTCCTGTAACGTGAGAAAAATCACAACATTTAACTCGATTGAAGTTCGTGGTGTTCCTGAGTGCATAAAATACATTACATCTTTATCAGAAAGTCTTGATAAAGAAGCACAGTCTAAAGCCAAAAACAAAGATGTTGTTAGAGTATTTAAATTAAACTATGCATCAGCGACAGATATAACCTATAAATACCGCGACCAAAATGTTGTTGTGCCTGGCGTCGTCTCCATCCTGAAGACGATGGCAAGCAATGGCTCACTTCCCAGCACAGGCAAAGGCGCTGTAGAAAGAAGCGGCAACCTGTTTGATAACAGTGTAAAGATTTCCGCAGATCCACGTCTTAATGCAGTTGTTGTAAAAGATCGTGAAATAACGATGGACATATATCATCAATTAATTTCTGAGCTTGATATTGAGCAAAGACAAATTGAGATTTCTGTTTCAATTATTGATGTTGATGCAAATGATCTTCAGCAACTGGGCGTAAATTGGTCCGGTACATTAGATGCGGGGCAAGGTTCTATTGCCTTTAACAGCTCAACGGCACAGGCTAATATCAGTTCTTCTGTGATAAGTAACGCCAATAATTTCATGATCAGAGTGAATGCGTTACAGCAAAACTCGAAAGCAAAAATACTGTCTCAGCCATCAATTATAACCTTAAATAATATGCAGGCGATTCTTGATAAAAATGTAACATTTTATACAAAAGTCTCCGGAGAAAAGGTGGCATCTCTGGAAAGTATTACCAGCGGGACATTGCTGAGAGTGACACCACGTATACTTGATGACAACGCGAATAGTCTTACCGGAAAACGTCGGGAACGCGTTCGTTTGTTACTCGATATTCAGGATGGTAATCAATCGACTAACCAAAGCAATCCTCAGGATGCCAGCAGCATCTTACCTGAAGTACAAAATTCAGAAATGACAACAGAAGCGACATTAAGCGCTGGAGAAAGTCTGTTGCTTGGTGGATTTATCCAGGATAAAGAGAGCTCAGGTAAAGAAGGTATACCGTTGCTAAGTGATATTCCTGTTATTGGTAACTTATTCTCCAGTACGATAAAACAAAAACACAGCGTTGTTCGACTCTTTTTAATTAAAGCGACCCCAATAAAATCAGCATCTAGCGAATAATAAATGAGGCTTTATGAGCAGGAAATTTAGCTCTCTACAGGATATCTATGATTTCTATCAGAACGGTGGAACATTAGCATCATTAACAAATTTGACACAGCAAGATCTCAATGATCTTCATTCTTATGCCTATACAGCATATCAATCTGGTGATGTTATAACCGCAAGAAATTTATTTCATCTGCTAACATATCTGGAGCACTGGAATTATGACTACACCCTATCTCTGGGGTTGTGTCATCAGCGTTTATCAAATCATGAAGATGCGCAACTGTGTTTCGCACGCTGTGCGACTTTAGTTATGCAAGATCCCAGAGCATCTTATTATTCTGGGATTAGCTACTTACTCGTCGGAGATCGGAAAATGGCCAAGAAAGCCTTTAAGGCTTGCTTAATGTGGTGTAATGAACAAGAAAAATACGCTACATATAAAGAGAATATTAAAAAATTGTTAGATAACAAAGATTAAAAACTACCGTCTACTATACCAATCCCCAGTCTATCTGGGGATTTTCTATCGGAAAGAATAAAGCTGCTTTGTTGAAGTGCTCCCAAAGTTGAGCTCCGACCCAGGCAGATTTATCTACAGGCGTGGGGTTACTCCATTAACCAGGATTTTATGCCCTGAACTATCTTCTGCTGTATTTAATACCATTTCCGTTTATGAAACAATCAGTATATATCTTAACTTAGCATCAGAAATCTGATCGTTTCAATCATCTATAGCCCAGAGTGTATTTGTTAGGAAATGATTTTCAGACTTTGACAGAGAAAAAGGCTTATCCTGGAAAACAAAGCCCTTGAATAGAGCTTTATTTTTATTTCTATAATAATATACTCAAAAAACTACGTCTAACTCTCCTTTTTCCGCCTCATGATCATTTCGTTCCAGATATTAGACTGTCCCACAATACCATTACCAACTCGGTAGGTTTTTCTTTTTGGTCCGGTTGATACAGGACTTTCTATCGGAACTGCCTCAAGGTTAACATCAGAAATGAAAATCTCAAGGCGCTTATAATGCAAGTTACCATAACTAACATATCTAACACGAAACGAAATTTTTTCTTTTCTTCTCGATATATAAGTTATAATGAATGATGCTCTCCTCAGGTTTATACCGAATGCTTCGGCAATATCATTGCGAGAAATCCATTTCTCCTGCAATTTACACCAAAGAGAAACTAAGATATACAGAGGCTCACCATCGTAATTCTTTACTGAGTCAGGAATTACATAGTCGCCATTTTTATTGTTAGATTCCATTTTCCATGTTCTTTTTATTTGATAAATAAATCGGCATAAAAACATTTATAAATAAAAATTATTTTAGCTAAAGCTTATGACACTTCTGTATTTTTAATAATTAATGGTTCTATAAATCTGGCATAAACATCAACAAACAATTTTTCATTTCCTCTTACATGACAATGTAATGTAACATTACTATCATTACTCAGTACTTTTTTAGGGATAACTAATTGATAATCTTGTTCAATGTTTAGCACCGAGGGAATTTCATGATTATAGCGATGGACATGAAGTATGATATCATCCTCTTCAGACAGGACCCCCTGATACACAGAAGCAATATCTCCACCAGTGATCAAATTTCCATTTTTAATCAGTAAACCTTCCCCACAGGAGTCTTCATTGCTAATAAAGATAATGCTATAGATGCCATCCTTCATAATCATAACTCACTCAGTTTCATACTAACCTCACTCCTTTCAATTTGTTCTATCCATAAGCGATATCAAGAATAACGGAGACGTTTCTTTTTCTCCAGATTGCAATCTAATATATCATTAAATATACTCATATTTCAACCTATTGTTTTCCGTGGTTGGCATATTTAATGTCTAATGAATAATATTGAATAACAACATGAAAATGAAAAAAATTATATTGAGTATCATTCTCATTTCAAATTTTTGTTATGCTTCTGATTGTTTTGAAACGACTGGAAAAGCATACAATATAGATCCATTAATATTAAAAGCAATTGCATGGAATGAATCCAGAAACAAAAGCGGAATAAAAAGCAAACCAAACAAAAACGGAACGTATGATATAGGCATAATGCAAATTAATTCATCTCATTTAGATTTATTACGTAAATTTAATATATCTGAAGATGATTTACTGAATGATGCCTGTATAAACATATCTGTCGCTGGTTATATCTTAGCCTCTAACATTAAATCCAGAGGGAATACATGGGATGCAGTTGGTGCGTATAATGCAGGCTACTTTAACACACCAAATGCAGTAGAACTCAGAAGGCAATACGCAATGAAAATATATAAAACATATAATAAACTAAAGAATAATGAGCAAGCTATCGATTAATAATCAAGATCTATCGCAATACGAATCAATTGTGCCACAGGCTCAAAAAAGTCTTCTGTTATGTATTGTCCTTTATGTATATTCTTATAAAGACTTCTTGCCAAAGGAATATCTTCAATCACAGGAATATCATAGAGTTCAGCCAGTTTAATGATCTGTAGAGCTTTGGCATCTTTTCCTGTTTCAATAACTAAAGGTAATGGAGTCTCCCCAAGTTTATAGTATAGGCAAATTGCAATGTGAGTCGGGTTTTTGACGATAACGGTTGATTTTTTGATGTTATTAGCCAGACTTCCACTTTGTATCTCGGAATGAAGGCGACGGCGCTCCCCTTTAATTTCAGGGTTACCATCAGTATCCTTGGCTTCTCGTTTCACCTCATCTTTACTCATTTTCATTTTCTTCAGTCCCTCATGCTTCTGGAACCAGAAATCAAATACTGAAAAGAGTAGATATCCGAATAGCACGCCTTTCCATAAAAGAAAAACAAAAAAGGCAACAACGACAAGAGTTTGATATGCGTTCAGTCCTGTGAAATTAGCAAACTCATTTGCATATGAATGCCCCATAAAATAAAAAATGAGAACAATTATCACTAACTTAAATACTGATTTAAGTAGCTCAAAAATACTCTTTACAGAAAAAATATTTTTCAGGTTATTTTTTACACTAATCTTCTGAGCTGATGGTTTTATTTTTTCAACCGCAAAGATGAATCCTATTTGTGATACACCAGTCGAAACAGTTCCAACAAAGATAATCAAAGAAATTGGCAAAATATATAATAAAAATATATTTAATACCGCACCTAATATTTCACGAATGGCATACAAAAACGGTCTATTTAGCGAGTCTATTGTCGTATTAACTAACCCAACAATATCAACAAAAAAACTCATACCATATAAAGAAAAAAATGAAAATAAGATTAATGACTGCACTGCAGCCATTACCTCTTCACTTTTTGTTACATCGCCCTTCTTTTTTAGATCCCTTAGTTTTTTGGGTGTAGGCTTTTCTGTTTTTTCACTCATTAATCATGCTCGGTAACGATCTATCAATTATGTCAGAATGAATATTTGCCGTAATAAAGTCAGGAAAAACATGAATAATTAATATCAATATAAAGATTGCTATCAAACTTTTTACTGGCAGTGATAATGTGAATACGTTTAGCTGAGGCGCTGTTTTGTTAAGAAATCCAAACCCCATATCACATAAGAATATACCGATAATCATGGGAACTGAAAATGATAACATCAGTTTAATAAATGAATCCCATAGAGAAAACAAAAAATCTATTAAAGCACGATTGAATGCAATATCGGCTTGTAATGGTAATATCTCGTAGGATAAATATAGCTTATCCAGAATGCTTTGTATCCCACCATGAATGACAAAGATCACAGTGATAAATTGGTACAAAATAACGCCAGTGATAGAAGATGAATCACTTATGGACGGGTTAAAAATTGAAGATATTGTTGAACCTCTTAGAGTATCAATAATCTGCCCAGCCGCATCTATTGCCCAAAAAAGAATAGTAAATGATAACCCAATGAAAAAACCTATACTTATTTCTTTTAGCACTATTCCTGTCAACTGAAAGATTCCAGATGGCAATTTTTCCGAAAATGTATAGTTTTCAACAATGATCGGAAGCGTAAACGCAATCATAATTGAGTTGCGAATGAAGTTACTGAGTAAAACACCTGTTGAAAATATTGGCAGGATAATAAACATCCCCAGCGGCCTGAGTATACAAAAAAATGATGATACTATGACCGTCATTATTTCATTCATTAGCCGTTCACCTTCGGAATCATTTCAAATATTATCGACGAGAAGTTGATGATTGTTGTTCCCATCCAGTGATAAGTCAGGGCAAGCGTAGCAAACACTGCTATTATTTTTAGCAAAAAAGGCAATGTTTGATCCTGTAACTGCGTTATAGCCTGGACCAGACTAATAATAATGCCGATAACAGAGGCCGCTATGACTGTAGGCAATGAGAGGATAAATATTATCCAGAACGTTTGCACACATAATTGAACAAAATATCCAGTATCCATCAATTCACCACCAACAGAAATTCGAATAATTTTTGCCAGCCTCCAACAAGAATGAATAACAAGATCTTAAATGGAATCGAAATTGTTACTGGCGATACCATCATCATACCCAAGGCCAATAAGATATTGGAAATGATCAAATCTATCGCAATAAAGGGTAAATAGAGCAAAAAACCAATCTTGAATGCGGCTTCAAGCTGCCCCATCGTGAAAGCCGGTAACAGTATAAATAGAGAGTCTTTTTTTAAGATAGTTTCATTACCCAATTTTTTTTGAGCTGCACGTTCAAAAAACTCCACATTGTCTTTCTCTGTATTTTTTTCTAAAAAACCGCGATATGGTGATAATATTTTTTCATCAACTTTTTGAAAAAAATCAGAGTCGGTATAATTGATTGGTTCCTGAGAAATATTATCATTTATCTGTAATATTATCGGCGACATAATAAACATTGTCAGTATCAAAGACACTGATGTTAGCGCCATATTTGGTGGTACTTGTTGAATACCTAATGCGTTCTTCAATATCCCCAGTACAATAGAAATTTTCAGGAATGAAGTGCCAATAACAACAAATATTGGCAGTAATGATAAAAGAAAAAATACAATAATTAAAAATATTGGCTGTGAGCCAATGGTCATTAATTGAGACATATCATCATTCCTGAATAATACTAAGATAATTCTCTTTAAATGAATTCAATAAAATATTTATTTGCTCTAATGGGTCTAAAGTTATTCTCATATATTCATTTTCTATTATTATTTTATTGTGTGGTATGTTTGCATCATTAATAAGCTGTATATTGTTAGCCTCGCCAGAATCAAGTTTAATGTCTGGGTTTTTAGTGATTTTAATAGCTCCGACAATATTGTTATTAGAAAGAGTTTCCCTTACAACTTCATTAAGTAAATCATCCCAATTAATTCTTGATGATGTATCTAAAGAATGTAATGCGTTAGTCAGTGACAAATGAACCTTATTCATTATGTCCTGCATTAAGACCAACTCGATTGCCTGGATATCTTTAACCCATTTTATCGATTTGTTAACTTCTTTATCTAATTTTATTTTATTGTTTTTCCGAATCCTTTCTCTCATTGCTATCATTTTTCTGGCAATTTTTTTTCTGGATTCTGCCTTTAATTCTTTTGATTTCCTCCTCGCCCTCAGTAAATGTTCATATGTTTTTTTTCGAGCCAGTTTGACTATATCATCAGATTGAATAATTTCCTGTAACTTATCTTCTGGTATGATATCTTCCGTAAGCACTAAATCAATTTTTATACTTTTAAATTCATAAAGTTTCATAAGGCAATAAAATTTTATTAAGTCTGTTAAGAAATAAATCATTAATATGGGTTGGTTTTATTTCTCCACTTTTCGGCAAAAGATATTTGACTATGGTCCATAAGGGATTATCAGCAAATAGCCACTCCAAATTTCCTGCACCGTATTTTATTAACTCAGCACAAAACCGTTCTTCACCATATTCTGGTTTACATTGCCCTCCCTGCCAATAGAATGATAACTGCTTCACATTTTGATATCCTATCTCTCTAATCAGAGTTTCTCGATATAATCGTGAAAAAATATAATCAGGGCATTGAATGTCAAATAATGCACTACTTAGAGCAAGCAATCTTATTTTCCCAATTGACTGATATAAAAAACCTTCCTTATTTATATCAGATAATTCCACTCCAGAAATTTTATCTTGTATTTCCTGACGCAATATTTTATTGAGTTGATTACGAGTAGAACTCGTTTCTCTTAAACGCCGAAAACTAACCTGATTGACACCAGTTAAATCACCTAGCCATTCATCATGAACCATCATGATGGGATAATTAATTAATTTATAATAGTTATAGTCTATTTTATTAAAAATTGTCATACTATTTTTCTATTATTTCTATTCCGTTGATTCATTGTTGATTGGCTTTTAGATCTTGCTGGACTCAGTGTCTCTATTAGTTTTTCAATCTTACTTAGGGCAGAATCATATAATTTTCGCTCTTCACCGTATGTGTACCCCTCAATGAGTTTGTTTAATTTTTCTGCTGCCTGAGGATCTGTTTTTGCTTTTTCACTTAACTCATTAACGTTTTCTTTTACGACATCAAACTCGGCGATTATTTTTTTTATCGCCTCAATTTCTGATCTTATTTTTTTATCTAACAGTTCTTTATTTTTTGTTTGGCTCACAATACTCATCCTCTATTTATTATTAATCCTGATTCGCATTATCTCTATGACCCTAATTGCCGCATCACACGCAATGAGCAGTTCCTTTGCTTCATTGTAGGTAACTTTATCCAAAGGGTGTTTCATTTTTTCATGGATTTCGTTCTTTTTGTCGTTTATTTTTTCAATAAAAACATCTGCGGCTTCTTTATTTTTTATTATTTCGTCTTCCAGCTCAGTTATTGTTATCATTGAATTATTTCATATTAAATGTTTTCAGTGGTATTATTTCTTCTTCGGTGTCCTTCACAAGAAAATCTTCTTTCTTCATTCCATTCAACAATGCTTCTTTAAGCCAGCGTGGCTGTCGGCCTACACCCGACCAGGTCTGCCCTTCTTCATTGCGGTAGTAAACACCTTTCGATGAGTTCCGGCGAGCAAGTCCATCATCAGGCACATTAGTATATCCCAGCTCCTGTAGGGTTATATTGTAATAAGTAATCTGCTTCTGAATCGACTCAATTACACTTTGAACTTCCTGCTCTCGCAGTCGCTTTGCTTCCTGCTGTAGCACTGCAATTTGCTCTATAAGCTGAATGTATGGACTTGTTGTATGTGAATTAGTTTCCATATTCATAATAAACTCCGTATGCTTTAATATTTTAAGCTATTAGCGACCTTATCCTTATCAGGAAGGACCAACAATTAATCAAATGATATAAATTATGTGAGATAACGTTTATCTATCAAATTAGGACACATCTATTTCATCAAAAACCACCTTAAAATGTTATTATTCTCTGTTTTCTAATGTGTAAAATACATTATCATTAAATGTCAACAAAAAAATCATGTATTCTTAAAAATTATTTAAAATCAATGGAGTAGAAGAAAATCATCTCGTTAACAAACGACATTAATAATTGCATTTCCATTCAGTTAAATGCGTTGCTTTTTAAGATTAATCCTATTGCATAAACAAAAAACAGAATAAATAGTACGCTGAAACGTTTCAATACACTCTACATAATTCGAGTCGCAGCACATGCAACTTGAAGTATGACGAGTATATATAGCTATTAGCTATCTCCCGGACATAAGCTACAGATATATCTCCCCCCCTTTTCCCAGCACTGTCCTGGAACGGGTGCAGTATAAAAAGGAACAAGGGACAAATAGCAGAACAAGTAACCGCGTTAGTCCCTTCCCGCATAACCGTACCATTGGTCTTACCCACGTAATGTGGACACAGCCCTAAGCGAGGTTCTGGTTTTCAAACTGTTCCGGACTGAGACCGCCACAGGTACTGTGACGACGCCAGCGATTGTAATTGTCAGCGCCAATGATATAAGACAGTAATTCACCATTTGGATTGTCCGCTCCACCCAACAT
>NZ_PTRE01000170.1 GCF_002965065.1 Escherichia sp. MOD1-EC7003 | reverse complement strand
TTTGTTCAGGAACACGATGATGTACGGAACGCCTACCTGACGACCCAGCAGGATGTGCTCACGAGTCTGCGGCATCGGGCCGTCAGTCGCAGCAACTACCAGGATTGCGCCGTCCATCTGAGCAGCACCGGTGATCATGTTTTTAACATAGTCAGCGTGCCCCGGGCAGTCTACGTGTGCGTAGTGACGGGTCGGGGTGTCGTATTCAACGTGAGAAGTGTTGATGGTGATACCACGTGCTTTTTCTTCCGGCGCGTTATCGATCTGGTCGAATGCGCGAGCAGCACCGCCGTAGGTTTTAGCCAGTACGGTAGTGATTGCAGCGGTCAGCGTTGTTTTACCATGGTCAACGTGGCCGATAGTACCGACGTTAACGTGCGGTTTTGTACGTTCAAACTTTTCTTTAGACATCGATTGTCCCTCTAAGACACGGATAAATCGGTGATATCACCACATCAACCAGGCAACATGCCCGACTTGTTGAATGTAATAAACAGAAGGAAAAAACAGGGAGGAGAAAAGAAGTGGTGCTGATAGGCAGATTCGAACTGCCGACCTCACCCTTACCAAGGGTGCGCTCTACCAACTGAGCTATATCAGCACATCTTGGAGCGGGCAGCGGGAATCGAACCCGCATCATCAGCTTGGAAGGCTGAGGTAATAGCCATTATACGATGCCCGCATCCTAGAACTCGGCTACCTGATTTTCATTCTGCACTGAATATTGAGAGAAGCTCTCTTTATTCGAGCCGGTAAGTGAACTTATCGTCTCGGGCTACGCCATCGCGTGGCCGGAATTGGTGGTGGGGGAAGGATTCGAACCTTCGAAGTCTGTGACGGCAGATTTACAGTCTGCTCCCTTTGGCCGCTCGGGAACCCCACCGGACTTGATGGTGCCGACTACCGGAATCGAACTGGTGACCTACTGATTACAAGTCAGTTGCTCTACCTACTGAGCTAAGTCGGCATCAAGTAGCGCGCATTCTATGGAGACATGCGAGTTCATGCAACTAAAAAATTGCATAATTTGTTTTGTTGGTCACATTTTATGCAACACGATGAAGAAACAGCCGAATGCAAGGCAGGTTAGCACACTTTTTCAACATCATTGTGCTCAACAATGCGCTCCTGCTAAACCATAATTCTTTTTACCAGATGGAATATCTGTCACATTGCTTTTCAACGATAGCTTCCTGGGAGAGATTTTTTCTTATTATTCCTCCCCATCTGGTGTTACCCTCCTGCCCATAAACCCATTCAACAGAACTGTGACGCGCCATGGCAAATATCGCTTTGCCGATAGAGCTATGACCGCCAGAAACATGCTTATGAGTATAAAAGAGCAAACGTTAATGACGCCTTACCTACAGTTTGACCGCAACCAGTGGGCAGCTCTGCGTGATTCCGTACCTATGACGTTATCGGAAGATGAGATCGCCCGTCTCAAAGGTATTAATGAAGATCTCTCGTTAGAAGAGGTTGCCGAGATCTATTTACCTTTGTCACGTTTGCTGAACTTCTATATAAGCTCGAATCTGCGCCGTCAGGCAGTTCTGGAACAGTTTCTTGGTACCAACGGGCAACGCATTCCTTACATTATCAGTATCGCTGGTAGTGTCGCTGTGGGGAAAAGTACAACCGCCCGTGTATTACAGGCACTATTAAGCCGTTGGCCGGAACATCGTCGTGTTGAACTGATCACGACTGATGGCTTCCTTCACCCTAATCAGGTGCTGAAAGAACGTGGGCTGATGAAGAAGAAAGGCTTCCCGGAGTCGTATGATATGCATCGTCTGGTGAAATTTGTTTCTGATCTCAAATCCGGCGTACCAAACGTTACAGCACCTGTTTACTCGCACCTTATTTATGATGTGATCCCGAATGGAGATAAAACTGTTGTTCAGCCTGATATTTTAATTCTTGAAGGATTAAATGTCTTACAGAGTGGGATGGATTATCCACACGATCCACATCATGTATTTGTTTCTGATTTTGTCGATTTTTCAATATATGTTGATGCTCCGGAAGACTTACTGCAGACATGGTATATCAACCGTTTTCTGAAATTCCGCGAAGGGGCTTTTACAGACCCAGGTTCCTATTTTCATAACTACGCGAAATTAACTAAAGAAGAAGCTATTAAGACTGCCATGACGTTGTGGAAAGAGATAAACTGGCTGAACTTAAAGCAAAATATTCTACCTACTCGCGAGCGCGCCAGTTTAATCCTGACGAAAAGTGCTAATCATGCGGTAGAAGAGGTCAGACTACGTAAATAATTTTCGGGGGAGCTAATGCTCCCCTTTCTTATTTTTCTGCACTACGCAGGGATATTTCACCGCCCATCCAGGGTTTTATTATTCCATCCTGCTCAAGCAACAAAGCGCCCTGTTTGTCTATTCCGCGTGAAATGCCAAATATTTCTTTATCACCAATGATAAGTTTCACTGGGCGATTAATAAAATTATCCAGTTTTTCCCAGCGCGAAAGATAAGGTGCCAATCCTTCTTGCTCGAAGAGTTCCAGCGCCGTGCGTAATTCACGTATTAGCATGGCCGCCAACGTATTACGATCGAGATTGATCCCTACGTCCTGCAGCGTGATCCATCCCTGATTAACGACACTCTCTTCAACACGACGCATTGCCATGTTGATCCCGGCACCAATGACAATTTGTGCAGCATCGCCTGTTTTGCCTGTCAACTCCACAAGAATGCCTGCCAGCTTGCGATCCTGCAAATAGAGGTCATTAGGCCATTTAACACGAACTTTATCTGCACCCAGCTTGCGTAAGACTTCTGCCATCACGATACCGATAACCAGGCTTAAACCAATCGCCGCCGCCGGGCCTTGCTCCAGACGCCAGAACATCGACAAATATAAGTTTGCGCCAAAAGGCGAAAACCATTTCCGACCCCGGCGACCACGGCCAGCCTGCTGGTATTCTGCAACACAGGCATCGCCCGATTTAAGCTCTCCGATACGATCAAGAAGGTACTGATTCGTGGAGTCAATAACGGGCAGCACAGTTACACTACCGCCATCCAGCTGACCCAATATCTGTTCAGCATTAAGTAACTGGATAGGCTCAGGCAGGCTGTATCCTTTACCCGGAACGGTAAAGACATCAACGCCCCAGTCACGCAGTGTCTGAATGTGTTTATTAATAGCCGCCCGGCTCATTCCTAACGTTTCACCCAACTGCTCACCAGAGTGAAATTCGCCATTCGCTAACAGCGCGATTAATTTCAGCGGAACGGTATTATCCTTCATGAAATCGTCTCCACTGCGCTAACTTCACCTGATGCACCAATAAAGCGAACTTCGGGCTCAAGCCAGACATTAAATTTTTCACCCACTTTTTGTCTTACATGATGTGCCAGTTGCACGACATCTTCGCTTTTTGCATTGCCTTCATTAATGAGAACTAACGCCTGCTGACGGTGTACCGCAGCCCCACCAATTTGTGTTCCTTTTAGCTGACACTGATCGATAAGCCAACCTGCTGCCAGCTTTACTGAACCATCTGCCTGGAGGTAATTTGGTGCTGTTGGAAATTGTGCCAGTAATGCTTTAGCCGTTTCGGCAGATACAACAGGGTTTTTGAAGAAACTACCGGCGTTGCCATTCACTTTCGGGTCAGGGAGTTTGGTGGTGCGCATATGACATACCGCATCAAATACTTGCTGTGGCGTTACTGTCGTAGGATCCAGGCGAGTTAAGTCACCATACGTTAGTACAGGTTGCCACTCTTTTGGCAGACGCAGGCCTACGGCTACAATGGCGAAGCGGTCCTGGTATTCATGTTTAAAAATACTGTCGCGATAGCCAAAACGGCACTCTTTGGCAGTTAAGCGCACTTGCTTGCCTGTCGCCAGTTCCACGCAGTCGACATAATCGCAAACGCGCTGTAACTCTATGCCATAAGCACCAATATTCTGGATAGGTGATGAGCCGACACAACCAGGAATTAATGCCAGGTTTTCCAGACCGGGCATTCCTTGCTGCAAAGTGTATTGCACCAGATGATGCCAGTTTTCTCCTGCACCTACATGTAAATACCAGGCATCAGGCTTATCATTAATTTCGATACCTTTTATCCGGTTGATGATCACCGTTCCGCTGTAATCTTCCAGGAAAAGTACGTTACTTCCTTCACCCAGAATAAGAACTGGCTGTCCTTCTGCGGTTGCATGCTGCCAGGTATTGAGTAGTTGTTGTTCGTCTTCCGCGCATACAATGTACTTAGCATTGTGATCAATGCCAAAGGTATTCCAGGATTTTAAGGAGTAGTTCATAGCTGCTTTCCTGATGCAAAAACGTAGCTAGTTTACCGTATCTGCGAGGGGATGGCTTGTAGATATAACGATGGCAAGAGTTTGTAATTACGGGCGTTGGTGCCCAGCCTGGGCTGATTTTTCTCATGCCCCAGATGGTGGGGCATTTCAGCGTTGAGAGCAGCCTCAACGCTGATTTTTTTGAGCAGGCGATCGAACTGGCTGAGATCTTCAGGAGTTTTGAGATTTTTGGCCAGTTCATTAGCCAGAGCCTGTAATTGTTTTTCGTCCATAAATTCACCTTCATTTGATGTTGGATTGAACATATCAAAATCAGGCAATTACACAAATCTGTGTACAGGCTTCCGTGCCTGCGTAGGCCGGATAAGACGCGCCAGCGTCGCATCCGGCAGTTTTTTCGCACCAATGCAAAAAGGCCATC
>NZ_PTRE01000016.1 GCF_002965065.1 Escherichia sp. MOD1-EC7003 | reverse complement strand
GGGGGGAGCGAACGCAGTCGCAGCACATGCAACTTGAAGTATGACGAGTATATTTATATTTTTTCGCCACTCCTCCATTCTCCCTGACAATTTTCTTGTAGAACAAAGTGTTATTTAGGAAACAAGCAAATCATTCTGTTTCTCTAGAAAAAATTTGATGTCAAACATGATCTCTTTCGATATATATGTAAATATATATCGCTTTTAATTATCAGGATATTACCTATGTCACTAACCAGACGGAGGTTTACACAGATCCTTGCGTCGACATTGTTCCTGCATCATCTGTCGTCCTTTGCACAATCAGTCAAATTCTGGGCCTCACCGACGCTTCCCGAAGCCCAAAACATTACACGCCTCGTCAGCGCAGGCGCCCCCGCCGATTTGCTATTGCTGGCTGTCGCGCCAGAAAAACTGGTCGGTTTTTCCTCTTTTGATTTTGCCCGTCAGGCATCAATTCCATTGCCAGAGCACATTCGCCAGTTACCCAGGCTGGGACGACTCGCCGGGCGCGCCAGCACTCTCTCGGTGGAAGGGCTTATGGCGTTACATCCCGATTTGGTCATTGATTGTGGCAATACAGATGAAACGTGGATCAGCCAGACGCGCCAGATTAGCGAACAAACGCATATCCCCTGGTTATTGCTTAATGGGAAACTGGAGCAATCGGCAGAGCAGTTGATAACGCTTGGTAAAACATTAGGCGCAGAAAAACGCGTCGCAGAACAAGCGGCACTTGCGCGGCAATTTATTGCTGAAGCCACAACATTCGCTACCTCATCTGCGGCTAACCTTCGCTTTTATGCTGCGCGCGGTGCCCGGGGGCTGGAAACCGGCTTACAGGGTTCGTTACATACCGAGGCGGCGGAATTATTAGGTTTGCACAATGTTGTGCAAATAGCCGATCGTCACGGGCTGACACAGGTTTCTATGGAAAATCTCCTGCGCTGGCAGCCGGATATTATTCTGGTTCAGGATGCCGTTACTGCAGATTTTATTCGTCGTGATCCTCTCTGGCAGGGCGTGAAAGCGGTTGCGGAACAACGTATCTTATTTTTAAGTGGCTTGCCCTTTGGCTGGCTGGATGCCCCACCGGGAATCAACCGTCTTCTGGGATTACGCAGACTTCACGCATGGCTGGATCCCGCCATCAATCGCCAGTTTAAAAGTGACATGCAGCATTACGCCCAACTGTTCTGGCATTGTCCACTCAGTGACGCCGACTATCAAAAAATGGTGGCGAGCTAATGAGAACTGCGAACGGATGTCTTTTGCTGCTGGCAGCTATCAGTATCACTTTTGCCGCCGTAAATGGGGCTTATCATCTCGATATGCAGCAACTGCTGGCGCTAATTCTTCGTCAAGAGGATGTTCCTGTGCAGGAACAAATTGTCTTCTGGCAAATCCGCGTGCCGCGTATTCTTGCTGCGCTGTTACTGGGCGCTGCGCTGGCAGGGGCCGGAACCACTTATCAGGGAATGTTCCGTAATCCCTTAGTGTCACCGGATATTTTAGGCGTCTCTGCCGGTGCCGGACTTGGTGCCTGCGCGGCAATCCTGTGGGGATTATCCATTGTTTACATCCAGTTGTACGCATTTTGCGGCGGGCTGATGGTCGTCGCGGGTGTCTGGTTGATTACGCGTCGGGTGACCCGCCACGATCCGATCTTAACCCTGGTGCTGGTCGGCATTGCGTTAGGAACGTTGTGCGGAGCGGGGATATCGCTAATTAAAACGCTGGCCGACCCTTACACCCAGTTACCGTCAATTACCTTCTGGTTGCTGGGGGGACTGTCCACCGTGACCTTACGCGATCTCTGCTACGCTGCACCGATCATTCTCATTGGCTCCTTGCCCCTGTTTTTTCTCCGCTGGCGCATGAATTTACTCACGCTTTCCGACGACGAAGCCCGTTCGCTGGGACTGAACGTGACACGCCTGCGCTTTGGATTGATTGTCTGCGCCACACTAATCACCGCCAGCACGGTAGCAATAGCGGGCGTTATTGGTTGGGTCGGGCTGATCGTTCCGCACATTGCCCGCTTATTGACCGGTCATAACCATCAGCAGCTGTTGCCCATGGCAATGTGTACTGGCGCGATTCTACTCCTGCTTACCGATACGCTGGCACGCAGCATTGGAACAACAGAAATCCCGCTTGGCATTCTGACCGCTTTTGTTGGCGCACCGTTTTTCCTGCTTTTGTTGTTACGCGGAGGTCGCCAGTGACTTTGCTTGCCGTCCGTCATGCGTCTCTGGGTTACTCCCGCCATCCGGTGCTACACGACGTATCTTTCACCTTGTCGCAAGGAACAATTTGTTGTCTGCTTGGCGCCAATGGCTGTGGCAAAACCACACTCATGCGCTCCATTCTTGGCGTTATACCGTTATTAAAAGGCGAGATCTTACTGGATAGCATCCCTGTGCAGACACTTAGCCATCGCCAGCGCGCGCAAGCTATTGCCTGGGTGCCGCAGGCGCACGACGGTATTTTTGCTTTCAGTGTGTTGGATATGGTGTTGATGGGCCTGACCCCCACCATAGGCGCTTTTTCCGTTCCCGGTAAGCCAGAACGCCTGAAAGCAAGGGAGCAACTGGAAAAACTGGGCATTTTGCATCTGGCAACAAGACGCTGGAATACGCTTAGCGGCGGTGAACGTCAGCTGGCTTTAATTGCCCGAGCACTCGTCCAACAACCACGCTTACTGTTACTGGATGAGCCTGCCTCCAGCCTCGATTTCGGCCATCAGATCCAACTTCTGGACACGCTGGCGCAGCTCAAAAATAACGGCATGACAATGTTAATGTCGACTCATCATCCGCTCCATGCCAACGCCATTGCCGACAGCATTATTCAGGTAGAGCCAAATGGACGAGTAACACAAGGCTTACCGACTGAACAGTTAACAACGAACAAACTGGCGGCCCTGTATCGGGTTTCTGCCGACCAGATTCATCATCACCTCGCTGCAATTAACCGCTAAGGAACAATCATGCTCATTGATGATATTGATTTTGCTGACCTTTATCTACAGCAACTCAAACTGGCTCACCGCACAGAAAAAACGCCGGACCACTGGGATCAACGGGCAGAAAAAATGGCTGAAAATTGCGCCTCGCCTACGGACAGCTACCTGCAACAACTCACCGCTAAAATTGACCTGCAAGGCGCGCAGACCTTATTCGATATGGGCTGCGGACCGGGCACCGTATCGCTGGCGCTGGCTGACAAATTCACAACGATTTATGGCGTTGATTACAGTCAGGGGATGCTGAACGTTGCCGCACGTCGCGCCGCCGCACTGAAGGCAGACAATGTCCACTGGATCCAGCGCGCCTGGGAAGAGGACTGGCGTGACCTGCCACGCTGCGATATTGCCGTGGCTTCCCGCTCCACTCTGGTGGCTGATATGCGCCAGGCAATGAGCAAACTGAATAATCAGGCACGGCTGCGCGTCTATACCACCCATCTGGTCAGCACCTCGTTCGTCTCTCCAGCCATTCAGCGGGCGGCTGGTCGGGAAGTAATCGAATTACCCAACTATATCTTTGCGCTCAACGTCCTGTATCAGATGGGAATTTATGCTCACGTTGATTTTATCCGTGGACAAAATTGCCAACAGGATAACAGAACCTGGGAACGTTTTGAGCAGAACGTCAGCTGGAGTCTTGGTGCGCTTAACGACGATGAGCGTGAGCGGTTATATCGCTGGTATCAACATCAAGATGCTCGTGCCCTCGCCCCTGCCAGCCGCGACTGGGCGCTCATCTGGTGGGATTGCGTGCCGCAGGAGGCACTGCGATGATTTTCCTTTCTCAGGCACAAATCGATGCGTTACTTCTGGAAGATATCCAGGGGGGTGACCTGACCACGCGGGCGTTAAATATTGGACACCTGCCTGGCTATATTGCGTTTTTTCACCGTCAGGGCGGCTGCGTCAGCGGCGTTTCTGTCGCGTGTAAAATGTTAACCACGCTGGGATTAACCATTGATGATGCTGTCAGCGACGGTTCACAAGCGAACGCGGGTCAGCAGCTAATCCGGGCGCAGGGTAATGCCGCAGCACTTCATCAGGGATGGAAGGCAGTCCAGAATGTACTGGAGTGGAGTTGTGGTGTTTCTGATTATCTCGCTCAAATGCTGGCGTTACTTCGTGAACGTTACCCTGACGGCAATATCGCCTGCACCCGAAAAGCAATTCCGGGCACCCGCTTACTAGCCACGCAGGCAATTCTGGCTGCCGGAGGACTGATTCATCGTGCCGGATGTGCGGAAACCATATTATTGTTTGCCAACCACCGCCATTTTCTTCCTGACAATCAGGACTGGCCGGGCGCAATCGATCAGTTACGTCGTTACGCACCCGAGAAGAAAATTGTTGTTGAAGCCGACACGCCAAAAGAGGCTATCGCCGCGTTACGCGCGCAACCAGACGTACTTCAGCTCGATAAATTTAGTCCGCAACAGGCCACTGAAATTGCGCAAATAGCGCCGTCGCTGGCTCCCCACTGCACGCTGGCTCTGACGGGTGGAATTAATCTGACGACACTCAAAAATTACCTCGATTGCGGCATTCGCCTTTTTATAACCTCCGCGCCTTATTACGCGGCACCGGCTGACATTAAAGTCAGTCTGCACCCCGCAGCCTCTATTTAATTCTTTGTGAAACGGAATTTATTCAATGAGACTCAAAAAACGTTATCTCTGCACAGCATTATCACTTGCCTTTACCCAGCAGGCCGTAGCGACTCAAGAGAATGACACGCTGACCGTATGGTCCAGCCCGGTGTCATCGACGACGACCACCGTTCTCGATCAACCTACCATGAAGGCGTTGGATAAACAGAATGTCGCTCAGGCATTAAGTGTCGTCCCCGGCGTGGTGCTGCAAAAGTCAGGAAGCCGCAACGAAGAACAGGTCAAAGTTCGTGGTTTTGATAGTCGTCAGGTGCCGGTCTATTTCGACGGAGTGCCCATTTATGTTCCCTATGACGGCAACCTCGATCTGGCCCGAATATTGACTAACAATCTGGGGGCAGTCGAAGTGTCCAAAGGGTATTCGTCGCTGCTTCAGGGGCCTAATCAGATGGGAGGTGCCATTAATATCACCACCCAGAAGCCAACGAAACCTCTGGAGGCAAGTCTGGGATATCGCCAGGGATGGAGCCGTAGCCAGGACAATGCCTACGATATGCATGCTTCATTTGCCGCCAGCAGCGATCTGGGGTATTTACAAGTCAGCGGTAGCCAGCTAAAGCAGGATTTTCTCGGCCTGCCGCATGGTGTAAATAATGATGTTGCAGGCAAACACGGCAAGATGATTAATTCATCAGCTGATGATAAACGCGGCATTGTGAAGCTCGGTTTTACACCGCGCGAAAACGATGAATACACGCTGACTTACATTAAGCAGGATGGTGAAAAAGATAACCCGCCATACAGCGGAAATAGTGGTCAAAAGTCACGCTACTGGCAATGGCCCGAGTATGACAAAGAAAGTTTTTATTATCAGGGAACGACCCAGCTAAACGATCGTTTTACCCTGAAAAGTCGGCTGTATCGCGACACCTTTGAAAATACGCTGATGATGTACAACTCGCTGGCTGATTTAAAAAATAAAAAAGGCAGCTATAGCCATTATTCCGATTACAGCGACGGTGCCGGGTTACAACTGGCAGCCGACGTGCGTGAAAACGATCTGCTGTCGTTTGCCGTTAACTGGAAAGATGACGTACACCGCGAAAAAGGCGCACCGCACGCCGCTTACGATCGCTATGAAGATCGTACCTGGTCGCTCGCCAGTGAATATCAATGGGCTGCTGCCGATAATGTCGATGTCGTGGCTGGGATCAGCTATGACTGGCGCGATAGCGTAGAAGCGAAAAAACATGAGAAAGATGGCAGCATCACCCATTATGACGACAACAATCAGTCAGCGTTTAACTGGCAGATAATGGGGAAATACCACTTTGCTAATGAAGACACGCTGGCGCTTTCGTACTATGACCGCACACGCTTTCCAACGCTGAAAGAACGCTATACCACGTCCAAACCTGCGTATAACCAGATAGCGATTGTTAATCCGCAGCTCAAGCCGGAACGCGCGCGCGGGGTGGATTTAACCTGGAATGGTGCCTTCACGTACGACTGGGGATTTGAGGTCAGCGTTTACTATAACCGGGTGAGTGATGCCATCCTCTCGCACAATATCGATGCCGATACCATTCAAAATCAGAACAGCGGCACGGTAGATTACAACGGTCTGGATGCCGGTATTAAGGGGAAAATCAGTAATATACTGGATGCAGGATTGAGCTACACCCTGATCCACGCGGATGCCAAACGCAAAGACATTGGCAAGATAACCGATCTGCCAACGCAGACAATAACCGCATGGATGACTTTCAAACCGTGGGAGCCGTTAAGCGTAACGCTGTCGGAAGAGGCGCGTTCCTCCAGCTACAGCAACAGTGACGGTTCACAAAAAGCTGCCGGTTTTGCAGTGACCCACATTCGCGCCGATTACGCCTTAGGTCATGGTTTTAGCGTTAATGCGTCGGTCAATAACTTGTTTGATACCCAATATGCCTACAGTGAAGGGTTTATTGAAGAAGGTCGCAATTTCTGGGCAGGTGTCGAATATACATTCTGATGTGAAAGCGGATAGCGGCATCTGTATCGCTATCCGCCTTATTTTGTTCAGACCAAACAGGCAGATAGCAGTACGTTACGTTTTCGCCTGTATGATTTGTCGTCAGGCGGCATAGGCGCATTACTGGAAACCGCAAAACCTGTCGGATTGCACGACGGCATGCGCTTCGCTCAGATTGAGGTCAAGGGTGCTTTTCACTTTGACGCCCCGTTAATCTCTATCAGCGAGCGTAAAGTGATTGATGGCAAGAATGAAACCATCACCACTCCCCGTCTGATCTGCCGTTTTCTTAACGTCAGCCCGACGGTGGAGCGGCAATTACAGCGGATTACTTTCTCTCTCGAGCGGGAAGCACGGGAAAAAGCGGACAAAGCGCGCGACTGATTTACATCACGTCCAGTGCCTGCTCAAGTTTGTAAATATAGCGCGGTGCCTGCGGCGCAGGGTGATTTCGTGCTACGTGATCGAGGAACTCGTCAGCATCCAGATCGTTGATTTTGCTGATCGCCTTTTTCCGATCTGACGAGAAAGTCCGTAGCAGCGCACCTGCCCCGTTAGCGTATGACACCACCAGCGCATATTGCAGTACCTTCGGATCTTCAATGCCTGCCAGCGGGCCGGTTTCCAGAATATTCAGGTAAGCTGCCCCCATTGAAATATTACGCTCCGGGTTTTTCAGCTCGCTGGTCGTCGGCTCGCCACTCCAGCCCATACGGCGATAAACATCACGTCCGGAGGTTGAAGCTTTTAACTGCATCAAACCAATGGCATTCGATTTACTCACCGCGTTCGGATTACCACCCGATTCGATAGCGATAATCGCCGTGATCAATTGTGGATCGACGCCCCAGGCTGCACCGGCTTTCTGGCTTATTGGCATCCACTGCATCGCACGTTGCACCGGAACTTTCGCGTTCCACGGCGGGTTCGTATAGTCATGCTTTGATGAACAACCCGCTAATAACACAATCAAAAAGGCAAACCATCTCAATTTCACTTCTTCTGTCCTTATAGCCTGGAATCGCCGTTGAGGTGACAACGGCACACCTAAGCGGCATGATATACATTTCGTTTCTGTTGTCAGCAAGGAATTGCCATGTCTCTGTTTCACTTAATTGCCCCATCGGGTTACTGCATTAAACAGCACGCCGCGCTGCGTGGTATTCAGCGCCTTACTGACGCGGGGCATCAGGTCAATAACGTCGAGGTTATTGCCCGTCGTTGTGAGCGTTTTGCGGGTACGGAAACGGAGCGTCTGGACGATCTCAATTCCCTTGCCAGACTGACCTCACCCAACACCATCGTGCTGGCTGTACGCGGCGGTTACGGCGCCAGTCGTTTACTGGTAGATATTGACTGGCAGGCACTGGTGGCTCGTCAACAACATGACCCGTTGCTCATTTGCGGACATAGCGATTTTACCGCCATTCAGTGCGGTCTTCTGGCGCAAGGCAATGTCATCACCTTTAGCGGCCCAATGCTGGTAGCAAACTTTGGCGCAGATGAGTTGAACGCCTTTACCGAGCACCACTTCTGGCTGGCATTACGCAATGAAACATTCACCATTGAATGGCAAGGGGCAGGCCCGATATGTCAGACCGAAGGCACGTTGTGGGGAGGCAATCTTGCGATGCTCATTTCACTGATCGGTACACCGTGGATGCCGCAGATTGAGAACGGCATTCTGGTGCTGGAAGATATTAACGAGCACCCTTTCCGCGTCGAACGTATGCTGTTGCAGCTCTATCATGCTGGAATTTTGCCACGTCAGAAGGCGATTATTCTCGGTAGTTTTAGCGGCAGCTCGCCCAATGATTATGACGCGGGTTACAACCTGGAGTCAGTGTACGCGTTTTTGCGTTCTCGCCTGTCGCTCCCACTCATTACCGGCCTCGATTTTGGTCATGAACAACGCACGGTTACGCTGCCGTTGGGCGCACATGCCATTCTTAATAACACCCAGGAAGGCACTAAGTTGACGATTAGCGGTCATCCTGTTCTTAAAATGTAAAAAAAATCACGCTTCAGAGCTAAGTAAAATGCTGTCTCTGCCGCTAATATGGTAGGGTTTATATAAGAGATAGCGTAATCAGGAGTAACCGACCGTTGGATGCCACAACAATAATTAGCCTTTTCATCTTAGGATCCATCCTTGTCACCAGCAGTATTTTACTTAGTTCATTTTCTTCCCGTCTTGGCATTCCTATTCTGGTTATTTTTCTGGCAATCGGCATGCTGGCGGGAGTCGATGGCATCGGCGGTATCCCGTTTGATAATTACCCCTTCGCCTACATGGTAAGTAACCTGGCGCTGGCGATTATTTTGCTCGACGGCGGGATGCGCACTCAGGCCAGTTCTTTTCGCGTGGCGTTAGGACCGGCGCTGTCACTGGCGACGCTGGGCGTGCTTATCACCTCCGGTTTAACCGGCATGATGGCGGCGTGGCTGTTTAATCTTGATTTGATCGAAGGCTTATTAATCGGCGCAATTGTCGGCTCCACGGATGCTGCGGCGGTCTTTTCTCTGCTGGGTGGTAAGGGGCTTAACGAACGTGTTGGCTCGACGCTGGAAATAGAGTCTGGCAGTAATGATCCAATGGCGGTCTTTCTGACAATTACCCTGATTGCGATGATCCAGCATCATGAAAGCAGTATCAGCTGGATGTTCGTGGTCGATATTCTGCAGCAATTTGGCCTCGGGATTGTCATCGGTCTTGGCGGTGGTTATTTACTGCTGCAAATGATTAATCGCATCGCCCTGCCCGCCGGTTTATATCCACTGCTGGCGTTAAGCGGCGGTATTTTAATTTTTGCTTTAACTACGGCGCTGGAAGGCAGCGGGATTCTGGCCGTTTATCTGTGCGGTTTTCTGCTGGGTAATCGCCCTATTCGTAACCGCTATGGAATTCTGCAAAATTTCGACGGCCTCGCCTGGCTGGCGCAAATCGCGATGTTCCTGGTGCTTGGACTGTTGGTTAACCCACGCGATCTGCTGCCTATTGCCATTCCGGCGCTCATTTTGTCCGCATGGATGATATTCTTCGCCCGTCCCCTTTCGGTATTTGCCGGATTACTCCCGTTTCGCGGCTTCAATCTGCGTGAGCGCGTGTTTATCAGTTGGGTGGGATTACGCGGCGCAGTGCCAATCATCCTGGCCGTGTTCCCGATGATGGCGGGGCTGGAGAATGCGCGACTGTTCTTTAATGTCGCCTTCTTCGTGGTTCTGGTTTCACTCCTATTGCAGGGAACATCACTCTCGTGGGCGGCGAAAAAAGCCAAAGTGGTTGTTCCACCTGTGGGACGTCCGGTGTCACGCGTTGGCCTGGATATTCATCCGGAAAATCCGTGGGAGCAGTTTATTTATCAGTTGAGTGCCGATAAATGGTGTGTAGGTGCGGCACTGCGCGATCTGCATATGCCAAAAGAGACGCGTATTGCGGCACTGTTTCGTAATAACCAGTTGCTTCATCCCACCGGTAGCACCCGACTGCGCGAAGGCGATGTGTTGTGTGTAATTGGTCGGGAACGCGATCTCCCGGCGCTCGGTAAACTGTTCAGCCAGTCGCCGCCGGTCGCGCTGGATCAACGCTTCTTTGGTGAATTCATTCTCGAAGCCAGCGCCAAATATGCTGATGTGGCGTTGATATATGGCCTGGAAGACGGGCCAGAATATCGCGATAAGCAACAAACGCTGGGTGAAATTGTCCAGCAATTGTTAGGCGCGGCACCGGTTGTCGGTGACCAGGTAGAGTTTGCCGGGATGATCTGGACGGTGGCCGAGAAAGAAAATAATGAAGTGTTGAAGATTGGCGTTCGGGTGGCAGAGGAAGACGACGAATCTTAAGTTTGATGCGGCTTATATCGCCGGATGCGATGCTAATGGCATCCGGCGCATAATAAGTTACACCGTCACAACAGGAACACGTAGCGCCAGCGCACACATCAACTCATAGCCCACCGTTCCGGCAGCGGTGGCAACATCATCAATTTTGATCTCCTTGCCCCACAGCTCAACCGGCGTACCAATACCCGCCTGCGGGCAAGGCGTTAAATCGACCGCCAGCATATCCATCGAGACTGTCCCCACCGTCATGGTGCGCACGCCGTCCACTAAAACAGGTGTACCGGTAGGCGCGTGGCGCGGATAACCGTCAGCGTATCCTGCGGCAACAATGCCAATTCGCTGCTCATCGTGCGCAGTATAGCGACCGCCGTAGCCCACACGCTCGCCCGCTTTTAGCGTCTGGACACCAATAATCTCACTGCTTAGCGTCATCACCGGACGTAATCCGGTATTGGCGATATCACGCCATTGACCGGACGGCGAAGCGCCATACAAAATAATGCCAGGTCGAACCCAGTCAAAATGCGCTTCCGGGTGCCACAGGGTCGCCGCCGAATTGGACAACGAACGCCGACACTCCAGCCCTTCCACCGCCTGCTCAATACGCGCCATTGCACCGGAAATTCCATCAGGATGCTCTGCCTCGGCAAAATGCGACATCAGGGTCATTTCGCCAACATTCGCCATCGCCCGCAGCTGCCGCCAGACGGTAAGCACGCGATCGGGCTGGAAGCCCAACCGATTCATCCCACTGTTCACTTTAAGATAAATATCCAACGGCGCTTTTAGCCGCGCATTTTGCAGCGCTTTGAGCTGCCAGTTGCTGTGGACGCAGGTGGTCAGGCGGTACTGGTCATAAATCTCCAGCTCCTGAGCATGGAAAAATCCCTCCAGCATCAGGATTGGTCCTTTCCAGCCACGCTCACGTAACGTTATTGCCTCTTCCAGATTAAGTAATGCAAAGCCATCGGTGGCACCTAGCGCGCGCCAGATACGCTCAATACCGTGCCCGTAAGCGTTCGCTTTTACCACCGACCAGACACGCGCGCGCGGCGCGGCCTGGTGGACAATGGACAGATTATGTTTTAATGCCTGCAGATCGAGGCTGGCCTGTATCGGACGGGTCATCTCGTTTCCTTAGCTGTGCGCGCCATGTAAATGGCCCGGGCGTGATGGCGTAAATCCACGGCTGTAGCGCGCTACGCCTAAATCCTCATACGGGATCGCTGGCGTACGGCCAGAAAGTAGATCGCTTAACAACTGGCCGGAACCGCAAGCCATCGTCCAGCCGAGCGTACCGTGACCAGTATTCAGCCACAAATTTTTAAAGCGTGTACGCCCCACAAGCGGCGTACCATCTGGCGTCATCGGGCGTAGGCCGGTCCAGAACGTGGCTTGCTCGACATGACCGCCGCGCGGATAGAGATCGCGAACCACCATTTCCAGCGTTTCACGACGCGGCTGCAACAGCTCAGTGTTAAAGCCAACAATTTCTGCCATTCCCCCCACCCGAATGCGGTTATCGAAACGAGTAATGGCGATTTTATAGGTTTCATCAAGAATGGTGGACACCGGCGCACCGTCTTCTTGCGCAATCGGAATGGTCAGCGAGTAGCCTTTCAGCGGATAGACCGGAATATCAACAATGCCTTTAAGCATCGCTGTCGAGTAAGAACCAAACGCCATCACATACGCATCGCCCTTAATCACTTCATCACCACACTTCACACCAGAGATTTGCTCACCGTCGTAAAGCAACTGATCGACTGGCGTATTAAAGCGGAATTTTACCCCCGCCTGCTCTGCCATTCGCGCCAGATTTTGAGTAAAGAGCTGACAGTCACCGGTTTCGTCATTAGGTAGCTGCAGGCCGCCCGTCAGCTTGTGCGCGACTTCTGCCAACGCAGGCTCCACTTCCACCAGGCGGCTGGACTCCAGCAACTGATACGGTACGCCTGCATCTTCCAGCACGGCGATATCGCGAGTGGCGTTTTCATATTGTTGCTCAGTACGGAACAGTTGCAGTGTCCCGCCCTGCCGCCCTTCATACTGAATATGGGTTTCGCCACGTAATGCTTTCAGGCAATCACGGCTGTATTCTGCCAGACGCACCATTCGTCCTTTGTTTTCCATGTAGTGGCTGGTGTCGCAGTTACGTAACATTTGCCACATCCATTTCAACTGGAATTGTGTACCATCGAGACGAACCGCCAGCGGCGCATGGCGCTGGAACATCCATTTAATCGCTTTTAAAGGTACACCTGGCGCCGCCCACGGCGCAGCATACCCTGGAGAGATTTGCCCGGCATTTGCGGCGCTGGTTTCCAGGGCAGCCCCTGGCTCCCGATCAATGACAGTGACCTCATGCCCTGCCTGATTTAAATACCAGGCGCTGGCAACGCCTACCACACCACTTCCCAGTATGACAACTCGCATAGCCACTCCGATAACGGTAGATACAGTAAAAGAACAATAATCTAATTACATCTTGATAACTCAGTTGAAAATATTATTCAACATATGGCTTTTTTATGGTGAGCTGACTCACATCTCCCTGACTCTGCGGCAATATAGCGTCTTTAGCATCTCCTGCTGAACGCCCTTTTTATCCAGCATAAAATTTCGTTCAGAAGCGGATTACTGGCGCGCTGATAATAAGAAATCGCAAAGAAAAAAATTCTCCGGTGACGCGGTTTTTAACAGGTGTTCTATGCTTGAAATGAGGTGCTCCACACAGAGAGCACCGACAACAATGAGGTGCGCGTATGGCGACGATCGATTCTATGAATAAGGACACCACACGTTTGAGCGATGGACCCGACTGGACGTTTGACCTGCTGGATGTTTATCTGGCAGAGATAGACCGGGTAGCGAAACTCTACCGACTGGATACCTACCCGCACCAGATTGAAGTGATCACCTCGGAACAGATGATGGATGCCTACTCAAGCGTCGGCATGCCGATTAACTATCCGCACTGGTCATTCGGTAAAAAGTTTATCGAAACTGAACGGCTCTATAAGCACGGTCAGCAAGGACTGGCCTATGAAATCGTCATTAACTCTAACCCGTGTATCGCTTACCTGATGGAAGAAAACACCATTACTATGCAAGCGTTGGTGATGGCACATGCCTGCTATGGGCATAACTCTTTCTTCAAAAACAATTACTTATTCCGTAGCTGGACTGACGCCAGTTCGATTGTCGATTATCTGATTTTTGCCCGTAAATATATTACCGAGTGCGAAGAACGTTATGGCGTTGATGAAGTCGAACGGCTTCTGGACTCATGTCATGCGCTGATGAACTACGGCGTGGACCGGTACAAACGCCCGCAAAAAATCTCGCTGCAAGAAGAGAAAGCCCGGCAGAAAAGTCGCGAAGAGTATCTGCAAAGTCAGGTCAATATGCTCTGGCGTACCCTACCGAAGCGCGAGGAAGAGAAAACGGTTGCTGAAGCGCGCCGCTATCCGTCCGAGCCACAAGAAAACCTGCTCTATTTTATGGAGAAAAATGCGCCACTGCTGGAATCATGGCAGCGTGAAATTCTGCGTATTGTGCGTAAGGTGAGTCAGTATTTTTATCCGCAAAAACAGACTCAGGTGATGAACGAAGGTTGGGCGACCTTCTGGCACTACACCATCCTTAACCATCTGTATGATGAAGGGAAAGTGACGGAACGTTTTATGCTGGAGTTTTTGCACAGTCACACCAATGTGGTCTTCCAGCCGCCCTATAACAGCCCGTGGTACAGTGGCATCAACCCGTATGCCCTTGGGTTCGCCATGTTCCAGGATATTAAACGGATTTGTCAGTCGCCAACGGAAGAAGACAAATACTGGTTCCCGGATATCGCCGGTTCCGACTGGCTGGAAACGCTGCATTTCGCAATGCGTGATTTCAAAGATGAGAGTTTTATCAGCCAGTTCCTGTCACCGAAAGTGATGCGTGATTTCCGCTTCTTCACCGTGCTGGATGACGATCGACATAATTATCTGGAGATTTCCGCTATTCATAATGAAGAAGGTTATCGGGAGATCCGTAACCGGTTATCGTCACAATACAATTTAAGTAATCTGGAGCCGAATATTCAGATCTGGAACGTGGATTTGCGCGGTGACCGTTCGCTGACGCTGCGCTACATTCCACATAATCGCGCTCCGCTGGATCGGGGACGTAAAGAGGTGCTCAAGCATGTACATCGCCTGTGGGGATTTGATGTGATGCTGGAACAGCAAAACGAAGACGGCAGCGTCGAGTTGCTGGAACGTTGCCCGCCAAGAATGGGGAACCTGTAAATAAATTGTATTAGCCGCGACGCGATCTGGCACATGGCCTTGAAAGGTTGAGAGTTACCGGTTTTGATATGGGTGTCGAATCCACATACAAAACACGAGGTAACTCTCATGTTTCATACTGACAATCCCGTCATTAAACACAAAGCCGGTTTGCTCAATCTGGCTGAAGAACTCGGTAATGTGTGTGACTGCTCCCCGCCGTAAACGGCGAGGCTTCCCACTTCTTAGGCTGCAACTGGCATAGAG
>NZ_PTRE01000169.1 GCF_002965065.1 Escherichia sp. MOD1-EC7003 | reverse complement strand
GATATATAGCATTTGCTCTTAAACGCATAGGAAAACTATATCTTTAGTAGCAGCACTTCGTGATTGTTGCCAACAATCACTTTGCTGAACAGGGCTTGTTCCTGTTAGTGATAGATTTTTCATTAATAATTTTCTTCATATAAAATTACTGCCTGTAGTCAGTTATAAGCGTTTTAAGCACAAAGATGATTACATGTGTCATCTTCCTGCTCCCAACGTCTTACCAAGCTTCCTGTGCAGTTTATTAGCCTTTCATAAAAGGTGTTTACTTATATTCATTAATATTTATTTTCACCTTATGATTTTAATAACTATTTATTGAAAACACATCTCTTGTGCTAACGCACGGCTACGCCCCTGATACTGTTGTAAAACTATTTTCCTTGATCATCTATAAGGCATTAATATTATATCAATGGAAAACAACATGACCTTAATCTGACTATTCACTCTATCAAGTTAACATCAGATTCTGTGTTTAGACAGAACATTTGCCTCAGATATATAGCATTTGCTCTTAAACGCATAGGAAAACTATATCTTTAGTAGCAGCACTTCGTGATTGTTGCCAACAATCACTTTGCTGGACAGGGCTTGTCCCTGTTAATGATGGATTTATCCAAAAAAGAACGCGTCGAAGACGCATATAAAGTAAAAGGAATATTAATTAAGCTCTCACAATAAAAGCAGCGGTTCGTGATTGGACGAAACAATCACTCGCTGACAGTAGTTATTAAGGAATATAATATCCTCCGAAAAATCACTCAAACATAACGCGAAAGTAAAACTGGACTCTCTTAACTTCTTACTAATTATTTAATTATAAGCATAGTGCCGGACCAGTAAAATCGCGGCTTCGCAACTTTTTTTCCTATGTTCAAACATAGCAAACTCCTATGTTCAAACATAGATCCTCCCTATGTTCGAACATAGCAAGATCTATGTTCGAACATAGTTTTTTTAACATATAACATTGTCATAAGAATATACTTTCTATTTTATTTATAGTTCTACTATTGACTTTCACTTTTTTGCATAGTATTAAAATACATATAATAAAAATAATAAGAGAGAATAATATGAATACAAACGACACTGATCTATTACACTTATTTGAATCATTAACAACCGAGCAAAAGATTGATATCGCAAGACGCTTGCTACAAAACAAAGAAATAAAATCAACGACAGTTATTTCTTCTGAGGAAGATAAAGCTATTTCGTTTTCACAACCTTATGTATTTGCTTTTACTTCCAACTTTCGTATTTTCTCTGATCTTGACATATCCAAGAATGAATTCCGTGTATTAACATATATCTTAGAGTATATGGAGTTTGGAAATCTGATTAATCTTTCGCAATCATCTCTGTGCAAAGCACTGAATATCGCTTCCGGTAATATGTCTAACATTTTTAAAAAACTCAGACAGAAAGGAATACTCGTCGAGCATCATGGACATCTCTACATCAACTCTAATATCTTCGCTAAAGGGATGAGCCATCAACTGGATCAGAAACGTAAAGAACAGCTGAGCAACGCTCGCAATCTTTGCGCAGAAATAGAACAGTATCCAGAAAGTTATTCAGCTATGTCAAAAAGTGAAAGAAGAACCCTTTCCTTAGAAACTGAAACCAAAGAAATCTATACTGACGCATTTGTTTTCAGTAAGAAGAAAAAGAATAACGCTGTTCCTAATCCCAATAACAGCATACATATTGATAAACCACGAAAAGTATATAAAAGAACAAAGGAAAATGAGGAAGCAAGAAGAAACGCTGTTGACACAGACTCTCATATGCAGAAAGTATCCTGATAAAATAACAACAACAAGGAAATAACAATGAAAAAACTACCCGGTTCGCTTGAGATTAAGCTCCACGAAAAACTATCCAAGAGTGATATACTAAATATATTGGCTGAGCAGATGACCATGCTTGAGGAAACATTTGGCATTCAGGAGTTTAAGATTTTCTCTTACCTTGAATGCTACATTGGAGATAAGAAACAAGCATTATATTATAGAAGTCGCAACAGTGCCGTAGCCACATTCAAATTAAAGGGTCTTGAATCCCCTGTAAACACGGCTAAGCTCATATCAAAAGAAAACGGACAACGTATTGTTTCCTTTGATAAAGAACTGGATATAGACAGAATATCTGCTACAGTCCGAAATATACAAAGCAATAATCCTTATCAGGGCTGGTCTGAAGGTATCAGTGTTGTTCCGGCCTCAATCATCAGTAAAATAATTGAAGAGGACATAATACGCGCGCAGGAAGAACAAGGCAGACTTTGCCGTATTGAAGAACAGCGCAAGAAAGCGGAACAAATACGTAAAGCAAAAGAAAGAGAGGAATATGAACGACCTTTAAAGGCTTTTATTTCTTCAAAAATAAAAGAAAGTGGTTTATCTGAGAAGGATTTCAAAAAGCAGGTTTGTTCAAGCTGCGACTATCTGAAAGATCGCGCCACAAAATCAAGATATTTTACTGAACGACCTGACTTGTTAGAAAAATATTATAATGAAAGATTAATCCGCTATTCAATTAAAAGACCAGATGGTAAAGTTGGTAAGGTCGAAATCTATACTGAAATGGGTGAGTTGATTTTTGAACAATATAAAATACTTCACCTTATTTAATTGCCTGCCGGAATTTGACACTTATGCCACACCTCGTAATATATAATATATCCACTATTTTTATTAACGAGATCTTATATGAGAAAAGTAAAAACAGACAACAGTGATTTAATCGAATACGTAAATACAGTCAAAGAACTAAAGAATCATATTTCGATAGAAGAATACAGGAATGAATATCGTAGGCTACGTTCTGATGATGTTCCTTTGATTAAAGCCCAAAAGTTCAAATCTGCACATACTGAACTTCGCAGACTGGAAAAAAAGAGAGAATCTCTTATTGAATATTTTATTGATGAACTAAATCCCATCAGCAGTTCAAAAGCTAACACATCAGCGAAAGCATCAGGTAATCTTGATCTATTTAACGAACGTGTATTATACCGTAAGGCCATTTCAGAAAGGAGTGATGAAGAAATAATTGCCTTGGTCATAAAACAGCGTACAGAAGCTGCTGTTGAGTTCCAGCGTTCCATAGAACAAAGTCTTGAGCAACTCTCTCACATCTCGTCAGAGTTCGAGCCATCAAGCCAAAAGCGCAGGAAAATGTCTCGTTAAAGAACTGCCCTATGTTATCCGTGTAAAATGAGATTTATTATATTGCTTAACCGATAATATTTACTATATTATTTACTGACTGATATGCTTTTGACTGTTCAACAGCATTATATACATTAGCCTTATTAATCGCCCCCTTTAAAACACCGGATGACATACTATGAGTGAAGCTCTTAAGACACTGAACAATATTCGTACACTTCGCGCACATGCTCGTGAAACAGATCTGGCAACTCTGGAAGAGATGCTGGAAAAACTCTCTGCTATCGTTGAAGATCGTCGTGAGGAAGAAAGTGCCGTCCGTAAAGAACAAGAAGAACGTCAGGCTAAGCTGCAAGCCTTCCGCCAAAAACTGTTAGAAGATGGTATTGACCCGGCGGAACTCCTTGCTGCTGTTGGCTCATCTCAGCCTAAAGCCAAATCGACTCGTGCTCCTCGCCCTGCCAAATACAAATATACAGATGAAAACGGTAATGAACAGACTTGGACGGGTCAGGGTCGCACTCCTAAAGCGATCGCTGCTGCTATCGAAGCTGGTAAAACGCTGGAAGACTTCGCGCTCTGATCACAAATAAAGCCGTCAATATAATTTGGCGGTTTTAAAAATATTACTTGATGGAAAAGCGTCTGGACTGAAAAGAACTTAAACTAAATGTAATCTGACAGATATCTATATAAATACCCGATTACTGTCAGATCTGGTTTGAGCTAATACAGATTAGTTCATCTATGGATTCATAAATTCATCTACGTTTTAATTCAGTGGGAAGGAATTTATCAATTTCCTCATCAGAGAAAGTCATATCCTCAAGTTCCTTCAGCGCCTTTTGAGCCATTGAATATGCCTTGTAATTCGTGGATGGTGCTCCCATATAAATTGCAGAAAGCTCATTCATCAGGGCATCTCTTTCTTGGAGAATTTCCTCTATATTTTTAGTTTGCATTTTCAAATCTGTAAGTAGAGATAAATATCTCTCCCTAATTAACCACATATCTCCAGCAGCTTGTCTGTGCTTTTGAGCTATAGTTCCTAAATCATAATCCTTCAAATATGAATTTAGAAAGAGAAGAATAGCGGAAAGTATTGACCCAACGATAGCACCTATTTTAGCATCACCCACTACAGTAGTTATAAAACTACCGGTAGTTATTGCTAAAAGAACTAGCTGAAAATTTTTCATGCAGCCTAGTTTTTTTTGAAGAATATCTGCACATTTCTCATGAGTTTTATGTGTGTAAACGACCCTTCCATAGCACTCTCTTAATTGCCCTTCTAATATATTTTTATCCATCTGACTCACCATTATGATATGTTAGGCTAATGTTAGTTTAACACTAACCTAACTAAAAGTGGGCTAATTATGTATTGGCACGTCGATTCTATCTCTTGCTACAACCTGATTATCGTGAATAACATAACACTCGACAAAGTGAGGACCTGAGAAGTCCGCGGTCTCGAAGCGCTCAGAATCACCTTCATCGTCTAAAATTTGACCTCTACAATTTCCTCGGCGCTCAGCTTCATCACCCACATTTTTTATTTTCCATTTAATTTTATATGGGTGAGGTATATTATTTATCTCATCAACATAGAATCTTAATTTTCTATTTGTGCTAATATCATGTCCTTCGCCAAGAAGATTTGAAAGAAGAACTTCCAATAAATTATTATTTCTAATCTCACATTCTATCGAAACATGGCCGTATAAATTCAGCTCATATTGTTCTTCAATAAACTGTTCAGATACATTGACATTACTGAGTGATTTTGTCGTATAATTTGGAAAAGGCCTGCCAAAAACTTTCTTCCAAGCTAAGTTTCTTGAATTTTCACTTGTAGCAGATAAAGCTTCTTCACAATATTCTTTTGTTAATTTTGCCACTTTATTAAATGATTTTTTTACGCTCACTTTTGAGCGACTACCGGGAGCATAATAAAATACTCGGTCACCTTCATTCTCTAAGAAGGTGAAAAAATCAAGCGAAAGTTGATCATAACTTTTGAAACTCTTACCATCATATTCAGTTAGATTAGAGAAAAAATTATAACACAGTGTATCAATTAAGAATCCACTTATCTCAACTTCATGACGAGCTTTCCATGCTCGAATCATTTTAGATAGACGTCTCAGATGTCCCTTCCTATCATCATTCAGTGCCCTAAAAGACGACATTTCGGCTCTAGGGTTACATTCCTTCCACGATCCACCATCATGTGTATCTGGGTATGTAAAAGTGCCATCTTCATTACCGAATACAGGAACTACCTCAACCTCTTGATTCTTAAACTTAACAACAACAACTTGCCCATCTCCGCGAATATCCGTATTTTTATAAGCTTTCTTAATTTCTGTTTTCACAACCTGTAATAAATATGATTGTCGATCTCGGAATCTCGACCATTCAGTCGCAGGAAGAAAGTAAAGCATATCAAGATCAGATATTCCTCGAATCCCTGTGAAGCGCCCATAGGAACCAACCTGTAGTGAATTGGCTGTCTTAGAATCTATGTCATAAAAGTATTGGTTCAAAGCCTTAGTTATACGACCATACCTTTTACTAATCTGACCTGCATTATCTATTTTTATATTATCAAGAAAGGTCTTAAAATCAGTTGCTGTGCTCATATAATTTCCTTTTTAAGGTCATTCGTTTGATATGAACCCATAAAAAAAATTATCAATGTGTAAGACACTAATTTTTCATTAAAAAATGATTTTGATCAATTTTATGGTTACAAAAAGATGGCCTTGCTCAACTATTTGGCATTACCTCAACCGTCTAACAGCAGCAGCAAAACAAATCTCGCCATAGACAGCACCTTAATCTTCAGATTATCAGCCCCATGAAGGGGCCAATCGATATCAGAACATATCAACATATTGATTCTGCCAAAACGGTGTAATGCATTTTGGCTAATGCCTGCTTAACCCCTTTAAAATCAACCTCAGACAGTTTTTCAGCAGCATTCTTTTTCCATGCTTTTTTCAGAAGATGCTTCTCAGCATTCCTCATTGCCAGATCGATTAGCCTACAGACAAACTCATGATCCATTACATGCATTATAATCATATTACTGGTCGTTTTATCCTTTGAGTTAAAAAGCTCCGCATAGATATGCAAGGACACAACATAAAAGATTTCAGTAGATTTATTCTTAAATGTATTCATTTTTATTTCCTCTTTAGTTTAATATTAAAATAGTTAAATGTTTATAGCGCCATCAGCGGTATACACACTTATAGATAATCCAAAGCCGACGAAGATGCTGTTTTACTTTCACATAGTTAACACTCCCGGAGATCCGTTCTGCTTTTTGTTCGCCTTCGGCCCCATAAAAACAGACCTTTGTTTTCTCGATAATATTTTCAATCACTTCGTTCATACCCTCATTATTTTTCAGAAAATGGTAGGAATGCACTGACTGGTTTCGTAGTCGTTTATTCATATAATGGTTATATAAACATTCGGCTTCACTAATAAACTGCTCTGTCGTATTAAGTTCTATTTTCATATATCGCCCTTTTCATTATTTAATGATAATAAGAGTCCCTGAGCGAAAAATAACTATTCGCCCGGAAACGGTATTTATGTTTTATGCTGCGTTCTGACGTGAGTTTCGAATAGTAGTTTCAATCCATTCATCTATCTCACTTTCCACAAAAGCGACACACCTTGGTCCTATTTTTACTCTGTCTGGAAAATTTCCTTCCTTAATACGTTCATATAAGGTAGTGCGACTGAATCCCACTCGATTTAAAACATCAGGAACACGAATAAATCGTTTCGCGATATATTCATTTTTCGTAGCACTTATCTGATTACTGTTTTTCATTGTCTGTCCTCTGTTATTGCGACGAGAACAATAATAGCGAATTTGCTTATGACATTTTAGGGATGCTCAAAGAAGAGTTTTATGAAAAAATCGAAGGGAGGTGAACGAAAAAAGATTCGTTAAGGCTGGATGCGATCACGTTCGCTCACGGCGAACGTAACCCTTTTTACTTGGCTGCTTTTTTCTTCTTATCGTCCTCAACATGCTTATCAACAGGTGAGTCTTTTAAGTGATTGTTTTGCATAATGTAATCTTCAAGCGATTTTAGATAGCTTGCATCAGTCAGAAAAGCCATTGCCAGCGGGTAGTCCGTTGCCTTTAGCATTCCTTCATCACGATCGTTGTCGCTATCTTCGTGAAGCAGCGAAGAAATCAGTGAAAGCGGGATTTTGACGCCATTGTCCTCACCCCAGAAAATCAGGTCCATCATCGGAATAAGACGATATTCAATAATTTTTCTGAACGTGCTTTTGCCAAAACGATACTCCCGTTCCGCAGGGGCTTTCATCTTTAGCTGCCTCTTCCATTGGGGGATTAGCACTTTCAGATGTTCAATGATCTCTTCGGTGGATGCCTCTTCCAGATGAATATCGACCGTAATACGCGAAAGGTTTTTCAGCGATGTCTCTTTTAGATACTCGGACAGAAATTCGGATTCGCTTAACGCGGAAATCTCAGGAGTAGCTTCGGTTAATGCCAGCGTTTTCGCATAAAATTGCGCATGACTTCGTGTCGTAGGATTTACCGCGTAGGTTCTGGCAAGCTCATGTCCAAGGGTAGCGGTATCACCGCTGAAGAAGATTTCGCCTCGCAAAATTTTATAGCGGTAGTCATCCAGCAAAAGTCTGTTCAGGGTCGGTATGGTATTCCGGCTCAGCAACATCCTGTAGGCCAAGATACGCCGCTCAATCTCCACATAAAACTGTTGAAGGCTTAGCTTCTCTATCGCCTCATAGCGCTCAATATCAAACCATGCTTCCAGTGCTTTCCTGATTTCACTTCTTTTCATCCATCCCCCAGCAATCCATTTCCTTCGATATATCTTCACAGGATCCGTGTGAAACGCATGCAGTTCAACTGTTTTGTTATCGGAGATGCGAGACTGGCTAAGTTGTTGTTAAGAATGTGAGCTTGTGAACTAAAGAAGATAAAAGTGGATGCCCAACACGAAGCAACATGGTAAAAATGGCAGCGTAGAGGCGAGAAAACAGAGCGATAGAAAGAAGTTTTAATGCAGGGATTTATGCATGACAAAATCAAAAACGCTTCGTAAGTTATTGATTTTGTTGAATGATTGGCGGAGAGAGGGGGATTTGAACCCCCGGTAGAGTTGCCCCTACTCCGGTTTTCGAGACCGGTCCGTTCAGCCGCTCCGGCATCTCTCCGTTCAGATGGTTGCCATGATGCCAGGAAATTTGGCATTTTAACAGTCCCTGTCCGTGCAATTTTGTTCAAGTGACGAGTTTGCGAGCAAAACGATGATTAAGTGGCCCTGGAAAGTACAAGAATCAGCACATCAAACTGCCCTTCCGTGGCAGGAAGCATTATCGATCCCTCTTTTAACGTGTCTGACAAAACAGGAACAAAGCAAATTAGTCACTCTTGCCGAACGTTTTTTACAACAAAAACGGCTTGTTCCCCTACAGGGCTTTGAACTGGATTCATTAAGAAGTTGCCGGATAGCGCTTCTATTTTGCCTGCCCGTTCTGGAGTTAGGACTGGAATGGCTGGATGGTTTTCATGAAGTCTTAATTTATCCTGCGCCATTTGTGGTCGATGATGAATGGGAAGACGATATCGGTCTGGTGCATAACCAACGTATTGTTCAGTCAGGTCAAAGCTGGCAGCAAGGGCCTATCGTTTTGAGCTGGTTGGATATCCAGGATTCTTTTGATGCTTCTGGTTTTAACCTGATTATTCACGAAGTCGCTCATAAGCTGGACACCCGTAACGGCGATCGCGCCAGCGGAGTTCCCTTTATTCCGTTGCGTGAGGTTGCTGGCTGGGAACACGATCTTCATGCTGCAATGAACAACATTCAGGAAGAAATCGAATTAGTCGGTGAGAATGCGGCGAGCATTGATGCTTATGCTGCCAGTGATCCTGCTGAATGTTTTGCCGTACTTTCTGAATATTTCTTTAGCGCCCCTGAGCTTTTTGCTCCTCGTTTCCCTTCATTGTGGCAACGTTTCTGCCAATTTTATCAACAAGATCCTTTGCAGAGACTGCATCACGCTAACGATACAGACTCGTTTTCGGCGACAAATGTTCATTAATTAACAAGTTTGCAGATTAATTAACCAGTTGAAATGACATATGAAATTTGGTGTTGACAGACTCAGTAGCGCTAAGTAATATGCGCCTCGTTCTCACGATTCCTCTGTAGTTCAGTCGGTAGAACGGCGGACTGTTAATCCGTATGTCACTGGTTCGAGTCCAGTCAGAGGAGCCAAATTTTAAAAATTCGCTTTTACAGTGCAATGCCACTTACCTTAGTTAAGCATTGTTTTTTAACTGATAGCGGGTTTTTGACATCTTAAGCGCCCTCAACCTTTATGGTTTGGGGCGTTTTGCTATGGAAACCGTCTCCAGCTTTCACATCAGGATTGATAACTTCCGGTCATTCTTGTGCCACATAACCTTCTGTCGGCAAAGAAGTCAGCGCTATATTCTCTACTCCGTCCATAGTAGAATTAAAAATAATTAAGGTCGAATTCGGTGAGTATTGCTTTGGTCCAAAGGCTGGTTTTCTGTGATGATTCACCAGCCTCAGAGTATTATGCTCCCGCTCAGAACAGGTCGGCATTGCCCTCTATGCATAAGTACTAACACACATTCTCGCCAAAACACTTTTTAATGCCTTTCCGAATTCATCCAGACTTATATTGTCAATTTTTTGCCCAACGACGACTGACTCCGAGACATCGGCCATTGCTGGCCACCGCGTTTTATAATCGGCATAAATTGCAACAACAGGGGTATTATAGGCACTTGCCATATGCAATATTGAGGTGTCAGGAGTTATTGTGATATAAGCATCTTTTACGATTGCTGCGGTACGTTTAATCGAGGGTGATAAAGATAAACGATATACATTATTATAACAATCCACTAATTCCCGGGCTTTATCTTCCCCTTTGGGTCCATGAACAATGACTATTGGTCTATCTATTTCACTTTGAATTTTTGCTATTAGTTTTCCTGCTATCGATAATGAAAATGTACGTTCCGGTGCGCTACCTTCTAAATTGAGCGCAATGTAAGATCCTAACGATCGCATTTCCTCGCGAACTTCTTTTACTACCTCCTCGCTGAGTGGCAATTCATATATTGACCTGACTGCCGGAAAACCCGCTTCACGCATCATAAACGCCCATGTCATGGGTACGGGAGCCCTGAGGTTCTGATCCATACGGGATGCGTTCTTGCACAAAGGGGAGTAGCACTTCATGGTTAAACCAACAACCTGAAAATTTGTTTTTGCTTTCAACTGACTTATAAATAACATCGTTTTCAGGTTCTTTTTACGCATTGCCTCTATACAAAGATCCGGCGTGCCGTATTGCTGTGTTATATTCTTCGCTAAATTTTTTATTTCTTTTAATGTCGCGTGATCCTGCATAGTCATTGTGACTAATGTTAATTTAGTCTGTTCAAGTTTAAGCGCATTAAAGACTTCTAAATTAATTGTCGAAGTAACAATTAAAAGATGCTTAATTTTATGCAATTCAAGCGCCCGAATAACTGGAAAGATGGCCATAGCATCGCCAATCTGATCGGGAATATGGAGGACAACAAATTCTGTTTTTTCAATATTGAAATTATAAGCTTTATAATCGTAGTAACTAAATGCAATACGTCTCAACAATGATGCTAAAAACATAACTAACCTCGCCTCCCTACTGGTTAAAAACCAATGCAGTCTATCAGAATCAGCAGGGGGCAATTTTGTGCAGATGGTAAGCGGCTCGTCAGAACCGTATTGATATTTACTGAGAGCTCAGATCAACTTTCCAGG
>NZ_PTRE01000168.1 GCF_002965065.1 Escherichia sp. MOD1-EC7003 | reverse complement strand
CTACTGGCGACGCTGAGTACAATTGTACTGTGGCTTATTGGCTATCATGCTGAAAACAAAGGATTACATCTGAGATATCAGGCCAACAGCATTAAAGCACGGCGGGTAATCTCGTATCTGACGTTAGCGGAGAATGTCTTACGACACTCCCCGCTAATTTTAAGACGAACAGTGCTAAGCACAGTTCTTAATCATCTCGCCAAAACCTACCAGAATATGGTGTTGGTTTATTAGCGCTGATTTATGGGGATCCCTCAGCGCATTCCTGTGGGTTCTCAACGATTTACTGCAACAGCGAAATATCCGCAACGCGCAGGAATAATTCGCGCAGTTTCTCCAGCATAGTCAGACGGTTGATACGCAGTTCTTTGTCATCAACCATGACCATCACTTTATCGAAGAAGGCATCAACCGGTTCACGCAATTCAGCCAGCTCAACCAGTGCTTCCTGGTAACGACCTTCAGCGAAGTACGGCTCCAGCTTGTCGCGCAGCACAACCACCTGCATCGCCAGTTTAATTTCTTCCGGCTCTTTCAGAGTAGAGGCATTCACACGGTCATTCAGCACTTCATCGGTTTTCGCCAGGATGTTAGATACACGCTTGTTGGCCGCAGCCAGCGCGGATGCCGCTTCCAGGGTACGGAAGTGCGATACCGCTTTCATACGGGCATCGAAATCTGCCGGACGAGTCGGACGACGCGCCAGTACAGCCTGGATGGTGTCGACAGTGTAACCTTCGTCCTGATACCAGGCGCGGAAACGACCGAGCATAAAGTCGATAACATCATCAACCACGTTGGCGTTAGTCAGCTTATCACCGTACAAGCGCACCGCTTCTTCGGTCAGCGTTTGCAGATCGAGGTTGAGATTCTTCTCAACGATAATACGCAGCACGCCAAGTGCGGCACGACGCAGCGCAAATGGATCTTTGTCGCCTTTCGGATGCTGGCCGATACCGAAGATACCGGCCAGGGTATCCATCTTGTCAGCAATCGCCAGCGCACAAGCCACTGGGTTAGACGGCAGGTCATCACCGGCAAAGCGCGGCTGATACTGCTCGTTCAGCGCCACCGCGACATCTTCCGCTTCGCCATCGTGACGCGCGTAGTGCATCCCCATAACGCCCTGGGTGTCGGTGAACTCGAAGACCATGTTGGTCATCAGGTCACATTTAGACAGCAGACCCGCACGGGTAGCGTGATTCACATCAGCGCCAATCTGTTCGGCGATCCAGCCAGCCAGCGCCTGAATGCGGTCAGTTTTGTCACGCAACGTACCAAGCTGTTGCTGGAACAGCACGGTTTGCAGGCGCGGCAGGTTATCTTCAAGACGTTTTTTACGGTCGGTATTGAAGAAGAACTCAGCATCTGCCAGACGTGGACGAACGACTTTCTCGTTACCGGAGATAATCTGCTGCGGATCTTTCGATTCGATGTTGGCAACGAAGATGAAGTTCGGCAGCAGTTTGCCGTCGTTCGCATACACCGGGAAGTATTTCTGGTCACCTTTCATGGTGTAAACCAGTGCTTCAGACGGCACAGCGAGGAATTTCTCTTCAAATTTCGCGGTCAGAACGACCGGCCACTCCACCAGCGACGCCACTTCTTCCAGCAGGCTTTCGCTTAAGTCAGCGTTACCGCCAATCTTACGCGCCGCTTCTTCGGCATCGGCTTTAATTTTCGCCTTACGTTCTTCGTAATCGGCGATGACTTTTCCGCGCTCGCGCAGAACTTCCGGGTATTGATCGGCGTTGTCGATGGTGAATTCCGGCTCACCCATAAAACGGTGGCCGCGAATCACGCGAGCGGACTGAATACCCAGAATGGTTGCTGGAATGACTTTGTCGCCCAGCAGCAGGGCCACGGTGTGTACCGGACGCACGAAGTGAACGTCGCTTGCCCCCCAGCGCATCAGTTTCGGGATCGGTAGTTTCGCCAGCGAAGTCGCAACCATATTCGGCAGCAGTGCTTCGGTGCTTTCGCCCTTCACATGGGCGCGATACAGCAGCCATTCGCCTTTATCGGTAGTCAGACGCTCGGCCTGGTCAACGGTAATACCGCAACCACGCGCCCAGCCTTCTGCCGCTTTGCTCGGTTTACCTTCAGCATCGAACGCCTGGGCAATCGCCGGGCCGCGTTTTTCGATTTCACGATCCGGTTGCGCTTCTGCCAGGTTAGCGACTTTCAGCGCCAGACGACGCGGAGCAGCAAACCATTGAACGGTGCCGTGTGCGAGGCCAGCGTTATCCAGCTCCGCAGTAAAGTTCGCAGCAAAGGACTCAGCCAGGCTGCGCAGTGCTTTTGGTGGCAGCTCTTCAGTGCCGATTTCCACCAGAAAAGTTTTCTCAGACATAGCCGCCTCTTACTTATCTTTGTTGCACATCGGGAAGCCAAGGGCTTCACGGGAAGCGTAATATGCTTCTGCCACTGCTTTGGTCAGGGTGCGAATGCGCAAAATGTAACGCTGACGCTCGGTGACGGAGATGGCTTTACGCGCATCCAGCAGGTTGAAGCTGTGGGCGGCTTTCAGAATACGCTCGTAGGCTGGCAGCGGCAGCGGATTTTCCAGCGCCAGCAGCTGCTGGGCTTCTTTCTCGTACTGCTCAAAGCAGGTGAACAGGAAGTCCACATCCGCGTATTCGAAGTTGTAAGTGGACTGCTCCACTTCGTTCTGATGGAACACGTCGCCGTAGGTGGTTTTACCCAGCGGGCCGTCGCTCCAGACCAGGTCGTAAACGCTGTCTACGCCCTGAATGTACATTGCCAGACGTTCCAGACCGTAGGTGATCTCGCCGGTAACAGGTTTACACTCCAGACCACCAACCTGCTGGAAGTAAGTGAACTGCGTCACTTCCATGCCGTTCAGCCACACTTCCCAGCCCAACCCCCAGGCACCCAGCGTCGGGTTTTCCCAGTTGTCTTCCACAAAACGGATGTCGTGGATAGTCGGGTCCATACCCAGCTCTTTCAGAGAACCGAGGTACAGCTCCTGAATATTGTCCGGCGATGGCTTAATGACCACCTGGAACTGATAGTAGTGCTGTAAGCGGTTGGGGTTTTCGCCGTAGCGACCATCTGTCGGGCGACGAGAAGGCTGAACATAAGCAGCCGCCATCGGTTCTGGCCCCAGCGCGCGCAGACAGGTCATTGGGTGAGAGGTTCCCGCGCCGACTTCCATGTCCAATGGTTGAACAATGGTGCAGCCCTGGCGAGCCCAGTAATCCTGTAAGGTCAGGATCAAGCCCTGGAAGGTCCTGGTATCAAACTTTTGCATATTATTTCGTGCTGGATACGTGTGGATTTAAAGGAAGGGATCAGTATACCCGCTGGATGGAAGATATACAGTACGAAACGGGAAAAAGCAGGTCTTAACGCATGGAAAGATGCAAAAAATGGCCATCCGCGTCAAAAGAACAGACAAACTGCTCTTTCCTGAAGGTATAACCGTGCATTTCATAGCTTCCCTGGAACTGTTCAAAAGCGGTGACGTCGATTTTTTGCTCGCCGGTGTTATAACGTTTTGCCGCCTGATCCTTGCATAACGCTTCCATATTCAACGAACGCAGCGGATCAACTTTTACCCGTTGTGCTTTCTGCACGGGTGGCGGTGTCGAGCATCCCACTAACACCATAAGCGCCATTGCTGGAAAGAAAGAGTTCATCATCATTAAATTACCGTCTGGTTTGCAGGTGAGTCTTATTATTTATATCGGTATAGTGGCTGATATCTTACGAATTTCCTCAAGCCTCTATAAGCTATAGCGATAAAACTCAGATTATTCCAATGCGCCAACCGAATGATTTATCGGTCAGACCTTTTTTAACCAGATACAGAGACACAGATGCGGCCCAAAATTTATTGGATTGATAACCTGCGAGGGATAGCGTGTTTAATGGTAGTAATGATTCACACCACTACCTAGTATGTGACCAATGCTCATAGTATCAGCCCCGTAACCTGGGATATCGCCAATGTTCTGAATTCTGCCTCTCGTGTCAGCGTGCCGCTATTTTTCATGATTTCCGGCTATCTCTTTTTTGGCGAACGCAGCGCCCAGCCGCGCCATTTCTTGCGTATCGGCTTATGTCTGCTTTTTTATAGCGCAATCGCGCTGCTCTACATTGCGCTGTTTACCTCCATCAATGTGGAGTTAGCGCTGAAAAACCTGCTGCAAAAGCCAGTGTTTTACCACTTATGGTTTTTCTTCGCGATTGCGGTGATTTATGTGGTTTCACCGCTGATTCAGGTGAAGAACGTCGGCAGAAAAATGTTGCTGGTGCTAATAGTGATGATTGGTATCATCGCTAACCCAAACACAGTGCCGCAGAAAATCGACGGTTTTGAATGGCTGCCAATTAACTTATATATCAATGGCGATACTTTTTACTACATCCTGTATGGCATGTTAGGCCGTGCCATTGGGATGATAGACACACAGCATAAAGTACTGTCGTGGGTGAGCGCCGCGCTGTTTGCAACGGGGGTTTTTATTATCTCTCGTGGGACATTATATGAATTGCAATGGCGCGGAAATTTTGCCGATACCTGGTATCTTTACTGCGGGCCGATGGTTTTTATCTGCGCAATCGCACTACTGACTCTGGTTAAAAACACGCTGGATACGCGTACCGTTCGCGGACTTGGCTTAATCTCCCGCCATTCGTTAGGCATATACGGGTTCCACGCGTTGATTATCCATGCGCTGCGCACCCGAGGGATTGAGCTTAAAAACTGGCCAATACTGGATATTATGTGGATCTTTTGCGCGACGTTGGCAGCGAGTTTGTTACTTTCTATGCTGGTACAACGAATCGACAGAAACAGATTAGTGAGTTAAGTAAAAGCCCGGTCACACTTGGCTGACCGGGCTTACGTGAATTATTCGCTGTATTCTTCCTGGGTAACCTGCGTTTCTTTTGGTGGGTTTATTCCGGCATCACGAATATTCTTCTGCACCGCTACGGCACCAAACAAACTTAAGAAGAAAGCCAGCCCATAAAAACCTTTCTCGCTGATTAATAACGTCGCATTCCACAGACCTACAATCAGTAACGCAACAGAGATAATAAAGACAGTCAGGCAGGTCATATAATAAATGGAGGTGGTTGGTATACCTTCATACCTGTCCCGGACGGTCTTTTGATAAGACGCCGCAGAAAACAGTCCTAATACCAGTACAGCAAAATAATATCCTTTTTCATTTAACTGCATCTCTGCATTCCATAGCCCTAACAGATAGGTAACGATACCACCCACAAGAGCGATCCATGACACAATACTAAATGCCGGTGAATAGGTTGATATTTTGTTGTCCATCACAATATTCCTTCATTCCTGAATGTGTAAGAGCTTTATGTTGCTCATGCCTGGCGAAACAAACGCATTTGTCCAAACAAGCTGACAAAAAGGGCGATGGGGTAGATCACCATTTCATAAGCATTGATCGGTGCGTTTAAAACACCAATAAACAAGAGACCGATAGTAATTAACGCAACCAACTGACAGATGCGAATAAAAAAACCATCCAGTTGCCCAAGTGTCTCTGCGCGAAGATATGCATAGTTGCCAAAAGTTGCCGTCATTAACACACCAAGGAAATAGCCTTTTCCACTTAGCAATGGGCATGAGGTCCATAGCCCAACCAGATAAATCAGTGCCCCGACAATAAATAATAGTTTTGCCACATTTTTTGAGGTTTTCATAACGATCTCCATATCTACCAGTGATACATTACGAGTAACCAACGAAAGACAAAACTGAAAAATGCCATTAACAAATGATTTTCAGAATAAATTCATACTAAATATTAATTAATTATTGATATATATAGAGGTGAGTTATCCCCCACCCGTTCAGGCAGGGGATAACGCTTACGCCATTAATGGCAGAAGTTGATGATAGAGGCGACGGAATGTTTCACGTCGTGGCTGATAAGCGGCATAACGCTGCGCATCCGGCAGATGCGACTGTTCTAACGGCAGTTGCGGCAATAATTCAATGAGCGATTTCTCTGGATTCACCGCAATCTGCGCCAACCTTGCTGCGCCCAGTGCTGGTCCCACATCCCCCCCCGTACGGTAATCGAGCTGCTGACCGCTGATATCTGCCAGCATTTGGCGCCAGTACTCACTACGCGCCCCGCCACCAATCAACGTAACACTTTGCGGTTTAATGCCGCAGGCATGCACGACATCCATGCCATCTGCCAGCGCATAACCCACGCCTTCCAGCACCGCTCGCGCCAGTTCATTGGGACCATGTTGATGAGTCAAACCAAAGAAAACCCCCTTCGCCTGGGGATTATTGTGTGGCGTACGCTCGCCGGAAAGATAAGGCAAAAACCAAACTGGCTCGGCACTGTCATCAACCTGTTGAGCAGCCGCGATTAAAGCAGGGACATTGCTCAGGCCGGTTAATTTCGCAGCCCAATCCAGACACGACGCCGCACTCAGCATTACAGACATTAAATGCCAACGCTGTGGTAGCGCATGGCAAAAGCTGTGTACAGCGCTTTCTGGCTTGCTTAAGAACCCTTCGCTGACAGCAAAATAGACCCCCGACGTCCCCAGCGATAACATTGCCTGATTAGCATCAACCATTCCCACACCAACCGCACCAGCGGCATTATCGCCACCGCCTGCGACAACTGGCACCGCCGCCATACCCCATGCTTTCGCAACTTCAGGTAACAAAGCACCAGTAATTTCGCTGCCTTCGTATAATGCGGGCATCTGGTCACGAGATAAGTGGCAAGCCTGCAGCATGAGATCGCTCCAGTCACGCTTTGCAACATCCAGCCACATAGTGCCAGCCGCGTCAGACATATCGCAGGCAAACTCCCCCGTCATACGCAGACGCAAGTAATCTTTCGGTAATAATACTTTGTCGATTTGACGGAATATCTCTGGCTCATGCCGCTGAACCCATAGCAATTTAGGCGCAGTAAACCCAGGCATCATCAGGTTGCCGGTAATCACTCGTGATTGCGGCACTTGCGTTTCCAGCAAAGTGCACTCTTGCGCACAGCGCCCGTCGTTCCACAAAATGGCAGGGCGTAACACCCGTTGCTGAGCATCCAGTAAGGTTGCACCGTGCATCTGTCCGGCAATACCCAATGCTTTAACGTCTTGCAGAGAATGCTGATCGCCCAGAGCTTTCACGGCACGATCAGTTGCCTGCCACCACTGTTCCGGATCTTGTTCCGACCAGAGTGGATGCGGGCGCGAAACGGTCAGCTTTTCCGTTTGCGAAGCAACCACCTCACCCTGCTCGTTGAGCAAAATAACTTTTACGCCTGAGGTGCCAAGATCTATCCCGATATACATATCGATCGTTCCTTAAAAAATGCCCGGTATCGCTACCGATAACCGGGCCAACGGACTGCACTGTTAGCCGTTATTTGTCGAACAGATAATGGTTTACCAGATTTTCCAGTTGCTCCTGACGACCACTCTGATGCTCCGGAGACAAATTATGTTCCTGAGCATATTTGGCTAAATCAGCCAGTGACATTTGGCCTTTCAGGATTTGCTGGCCCAATTCGCTATTCCAGCCGGAATAACGCTGCGCGATGCGTTTATCCAGCTCGCCGTCTTCAATCATGCGCGCTGCAATTTTCAGCGCCAACGCCATCGTATCCATCGCGCCGATATGACCGTAGAACAGATCATATTTATCAGTGCTTTGACGACGTACTTTAGCATCGAAGTTCAGACCGCCAGTGGCAAAACCGCCCGCTTTGAGAATTTCATACATCACCAGCGCATTCTCTTCCACACTGTTCGGGAACTGGTCAGTATCCCAGCCCAATTGCGCATCGCCACGGTTAGCGTCGACAGAACCGAACAGGCCAAGCGCAATGGCGGTGGCAATTTCATGATGGAAAGAGTGACCTGCCAGCGTCGCGTGGTTAGCTTCAATGTTCAGTTTAATCTCTTTTTCCAGACCAAACTGTTTCAGGAAGCCATAAACTGTCGCGGCATCGTAATCATATTGATGTTTAGTCGGTTCTTGCGGTTTCGGTTCAATAAGCAACGTGCCCTGGAAACCGATTTTATGTTTATGCTCAACCACCATCTGCATAAAGCGGCCCAGTTGTTCACGCTCCTGACGCAAGTCGGTATTTAACAGCGTTTCGTAACCTTCACGCCCCCCCCACAGGACATAGTTTTCACCGCCCAATTTATGGGTTGCTTCCATCGCTGTAACAACTTGCGTTGCTGCCCAGCTAAAAACTTCTGGATCAGGGTTCGTCGCCGCCCCCGCGCCATATCGAGGGTTTGTAAAGCAGTTAGCTGTTCCCCACAGCAGCTTCACGCCGCTCTCTTCTTGCTTGCCTGCCAGTACATCAACCATTTGCGCAAAATTATTGATGTACTCTTTTAACGACGCACCCTCAGGGGAAACATCCACGTCATGAAAGCAATAAAATGGCACATGTAACTTATGGAAAAACTCAAATGCGACATCTGCTTTACGCTTCGCCAACGCCAGTGCCTCACCTGGTTGCTGCCACGGACGATTAAACGCCCCCACACCAAACATGTCCGCTCCGTTCCAGCAGAAGGTGTGCCAGTAGCAGGCGGCAAAACGCAAGTGCTCTTCCATACGCTTGCCCAACACCAGTTCGTCGGGATTGTAGTGACGGAATGCTAACGGGTTTGAGGATTTTGAGCCTTCATAACGAACGCGATCGAGCTGGTCAAAATAGGCTTGCATATTGAACTCCATAATCAGGTAATGCCGCGGGTAATGGATGATGTCGTAATATTGGGCACTCCCTTTCAGTTGCTCAATTATGTTATTTCACACTGCTATTGAGATAATTCACAAGTGTGCGCTCGCTCGCAAAATAAAATGGAATGATGAAACTGGGTAATTCCTCGAAGAGAAAAATGCAATAAGTACAATTGCGCGACAAAAGTAAGATCTCTGTCATAAATCAAGAAATAAACCAAAAATCGTAATCGAAAGATAAAAATCTGTAATTGTTTTCCCCTGTTTAGTTGCTAAAAATTGGTTATGTTTATCGCGGTGATTGTTACTTATTAAAGCTGTCCTCTAACTACAGAAGGCCCTACACTATGAAAATAAAGAACATTCTACTCACCCTTTGCACCTCACTTCTGCTTACCACCGTTGCGGCACACGCCAAAGAAGTCAAAATAGGTATGGCGATTGATGATCTCCGTCTTGAACGCTGGCAAAAAGATCGAGATATTTTTGTGAAAAAGGCAGAATCTCTCGGCGCGAAAGTATTTGTACAGTCTGCAAATGGCAATGAAGAAACACAAATGTCGCAGATTGAAAACATGATTAACCGGGGCGTCGATGTTCTTGTCATTATTCCGTATAATGGTCAGGTATTAAGTAACGTTGTAAAAGAAGCCAAACAAGAAGGTATTAAAGTATTAGCTTACGACCGTATGATTAACGATGCGGATATCGATTTTTATATTTCTTTCGATAACGAAAAAGTCGGCGAACTGCAGGCAAAAGCCCTGATCGATATTGTTCCGCAAGGTAATTACTTCCTGATGGGCGGTTCGCCGGTAGATAACAATGCCAAACTGTTCCGCGCCGGGCAAATGAAAGTATTAAAACCTTATGTTGATTCCGGAAAAATTAAAATCGTTGGTGATCAATGGGTTGATGGCTGGTTACCGGAAAACGCACTGAAAATTATGGAAAACGCGCTGACTGCCAATAATAACAAAATTGATGCCGTGGTTGCCTCAAACGATGCCACCGCAGGCGGGGCAATTCAGGCATTAAGTGCACAAGGTTTGTCAGGGAAAGTAGCTATTTCTGGTCAGGATGCGGATCTCGCGGGTATTAAACGTATTGCCGCAGGTGCGCAAACTATGACGGTGTATAAACCTATTACGTTGTTGGCAAATACTGCCGCAGAAATTGCCGTTGAGCTGGGCAATGGTCAAGAACCAAAAGCAGATACCACACTGAACAATGGTCTAAAAGATGTTCCCTCCCGCCTGCTGACACCGATCGATGTGAATAAAAACAACATCAAAGATACGGTAGTTAAAGACGGATTCCACAAAGAGAGCGAGCTGTAAGCGTTACGCCCCGGCGCTGAGCGGGGGCGTTCTCTCCATGCCGCGTGAATTCATTGGCTTAGGTGGAGTCGTTATGCCTTATCTACTTGAAATGAAGAACATTACCAAAACCTTCGGCAGTGTGAAGGCGATTGACAACGTTAGCTTGCGGTTGAATGCTGGCGAAATCGTCTCACTCTGTGGGGAAAATGGGTCTGGTAAATCAACGCTGATGAAAGTGCTGTGTGGTATTTATCCTCATGGCTCCTACGAAGGCGAAATTATTTTTGCGGGAGAAGAAATTCAGGCGAGTCACATCCGCGATACCGAACACAAAGGTATCGCTATCATTCACCAGGAATTAGCTCTGGTGAAAGAATTGACCGTACTGGAAAATATATTCCTGGGTAACGAAATAACCCACAATGGTATTATGGATTATGACCTGATGACGCTACGCTGTCAGAAGCTGCTCGCACAGGTCAGTTTATCCATTTCACCAAATACCCGCGTTGGCGATTTAGGGCTTGGGCAGCAGCAACTGGTTGAAATTGCCAAGGCACTTAATAAACAGGTGCGCTTGCTAATTCTCGATGAACCGACAGCCTCATTAACTGAGCAGGAAACGTCGGTTTTACTGGATATTATTCGCGATCTACAACAACACGGTATCGCCTGTATTTATATTTCGCACAAACTCAACGAAGTCAAAGCGATTTCCGATACGATTTGCGTTATTCGCGACGGTCAGCACATTGGTACGCGTGATGCTGCCGGAATGAGTGAAGACGATATTATCACTATGATGGTTGGGCGAGAGTTAACAGCCCTTTACCCTAATGAACCACACACCACAGGAGATGAAATCTTACGTATTGAACATTTGACGGCATGGCATCCAGTTAATCGTCATATTAAACGAGTTAATGATGTCTCGTTTTCCCTGAAACGTGGAGAAATACTGGGTATTGCCGGGCTCGTTGGCGCTGGACGTACCGAAACCATTCAGTGCCTGTTTGGCGTGTGGCCCGGACAATGGGAAGGGAAAATTTATATTGATGGCAAACAGGTTGATATTCGCAACTGCCAGCAAGCCATCGCCCAGGGGATTGCGATGGTCCCCGAAGACAGAAAGCGCGACGGCATCGTTCCGGTAATGGCGGTTGGTAAAAATATCACCCTCGCTGCACTCAATAAATTTACCGGTGGCATTAGCCAACTTGATGACGCGGCAGAGCAAAAATGTATTCTGGAATCAATCCAGCAACTCAAAGTTAAAACGTCGTCCCCCGACCTTGCTATTGGACGTTTGAGCGGTGGAAATCAGCAAAAAGCGATCCTCGCTCGCTGTCTATTACTCAACCCACGCATTCTCATCCTTGATGAACCCACCAGGGGTATCGATATTGGCGCGAAATACGAGATCTACAAATTAATTAACCAACTCGTCCAGCAGGGTATTGCCGTTATTGTCATCTCTTCCGAATTACCTGAAGTGCTCGGCCTTAGCGATCGCGTACTGGTGATGCATGAAGGGAAACTAAAAGCCAACCTGATAAATCATAACCTGACTCAGGAGCAGGTGATGGAAGCCGCATTGAGGAGCGAGCATCATGTCGAAAAGCAATCCGTCTGAAGTGAAACTGACCGTACCGACATCTGGTGGCTTTTCCTGGATTAAGTCACTGAATTTCCAGGTCTTCGTGATGATTGCAGCGATCATCGCAATCATGCTGTTCTTTACCTGGACCACCGATGGTGCCTACTTAAGCGCCCGTAACGTCTCCAACCTGTTACGCCAGACCGCGATTACCGGCATTCTCGCGGTAGGAATGGTGTTCGTCATAATTTCTGCTGAAATTGACCTTTCCGTCGGCTCAATGATGGGGCTATTAGGGGGCGTCGCGGCTATTTGTGACGTCTGGTTAGGCTGGCCTTTGCCACTCACCATCATTGTGACGTTAGTTCTGGGACTGCTTCTCGGCGCCTGGAACGGATGGTGGGTCGCGTACCGCAAAGTCCCTTCATTTATTGTCACCCTCGCGGGCATGCTGGCATTTCGCGGCATACTCATTGGCATCACCAACGGCACGACTGTTTCCCCCACCAGCGCCGCGATGTCACAAATTGGGCAAAGCTATCTACCCGCCAGCACCGGCTTCATCATTGGTGCGCTTGGCTTAATGGCTTTTGTTGGCTGGCAATGGCGCGGAAGAATGCGCCGTCAGGCTTTGGGGTTGCAGTCTCCGGCCTCTACCGCAGTAGTCGGTCGCCAGGCTTTAACCGCTATCATCGTATTAGGCGCAATCTGGCTGTTGAATGATTACCGTGGCGTTCCCACTCCTGTTCTGCTGCTGACGTTGCTGTTACTCGGTGGAATGTTTATGGCAACGCGGACGGCATTTGGACGACGCATTTACGCCATCGGCGGCAATCTGGAAGCAGCTCGCCTCTCCGGGATTAACGTTGAACGCACCAAACTTGCCGTGTTCGCTATCAACGGTTTGATGGTCGCCATCGCCGGATTAATCCTCAGTTCTCGACTTGGAGCTGGTTCACCTTCTGCGGGGAATATTGCCGAGCTGGACGCAATTGCAGCATGTGTGATTGGCGGCACCAGTCTGGCAGGCGGTGTGGGAAGCGTTGCCGGAGCAGTCATGGGGGCATTCATCATGGCTTCACTGGATAACGGCATGAGTATGATGGATGTACCGACCTTCTGGCAGTATATCGTTAAAGGTGCGATTCTGTTGCTGGCAGTATGGATGGACTCCGCAACCAAACGTCGTTCTTGATTTTGATAAAAATTTTCTCAAAGCCGGTAACTTATTATCGGTTTTGATTTTTTGCATGATTCAGCAGGAAAAGAACCATGTTTACTAAACGTCATCGCATCACATTATTGTTCAATGCTAATAAAGCCTATGATCGGCAAGTAGTAGAAGGCGTAGGGGAATATTTACAGGCGTCACAATCGGAATGGGATATTTTCATTGAAGAAGATTTCCGCGCCCGCATTGATAAAATCAAGGACTGGTTAGGAGATGGCGTCATTGCCGACTTCGACGACAAACAAATAGAGCAATCGCTGGCTGATGTCGACGTCCCCATTGTTGGGGTTGGAGGCTCGTATCACCTTGCAGAAAGTTACCCACCCGTTCATTACATTGCCACTGATAACTATGCGCTGGTTGAAAGCGCATTTTTGCATTTAAAAGAGAAAGGCGTTAACCGCTTTGCTTTTTATGGTCTTCCTGAATCAAGCGGCAAACGTTGGGCCACTGAACGCGAATATGCATTTCGTCAGCTTGTCGCCGAAGAAAAGTATCGCGGAGTGGTTTATCAGGGGTTAGAAACCGCGCCAGAGAACTGGCAACACGCGCAAAATCGGCTGGCAGACTGGTTACAAACGCTGCCACCGCAAACCGGGATTATTGCCGTTACTGACGCCCGGGCGCGGCATATTCTGCAAGTATGTGAACATCTACATATTCCCGTGCCGGAAAAATTATGCGTGATTGGCATCGATAACGAAGAACTGACTCGCTATCTATCGCGTGTCGCCCTCTCTTCAGTCGCCCAGGGCGCACGGCAAATGGGCTATCAGGCGGCAAAACTGTTGCATCGATTATTAGATAAAGAAGAGATGCCGCTTCAGCGGATTTTGGTCCCGCCAGTACGCGTCATTGAACGGCGTTCAACAGATTACCGTTCACTGACCGATCCCGCCGTTATTCAGGCCATGCATTACATTCGTAATCACGCCTGTAAAGGGATTAAAGTGGATCAGGTACTCGATGCGGTGGGCATATCGCGCTCCAATCTTGAGAAGCGTTTTAAAGAAGAGGTGGGTGAAACCATCCATGCCATGATTCATGCCGAGAAGCTGGAGAAAGCACGCAGTCTGCTGATTTCAACCACCTTGTCGATCAATGAGATATCGCAAATGTGCGGTTATCCATCGCTGCAATATTTCTACTCTGTTTTTAAAAAAGCGTATGACACGACGCCAAAAGAGTATCGCGATGTAAATAGCGAAGTCATGTTGTAGTGATGATGAGAATTGTCGACGTCGCATCAGGCAACGCTGCGTGGTTGTCGGATGCGGCGTGAACGCCTTATCCGACCTACCCGCCAGGCATGATAAAACGCACCAACAACGCTTCAGACTCGTAGCTCAACTGCCTGAGACAAAGTAAAAAGCCTTATCCGACCGACAAGTCGGATAAGGCGCGAGAGAATACAATTACATATGCGCCGCGATTAACCGTTGGTTATCCTGGTACATTGCGAACAGGTAGTTGTTATAACTCTTCCCTTTGGTCGAGTAGCCCTTCAGCTTGTGAATCATCGCTGTGGCAGTCACTTCCTGATCCGCTTTACGCAGCTGTGCACGTGATTTACGGAACGAAGAATAAGCCGGGTGCGTATTCAGGTTAGTGACATAGGCGCTCACCGATTCTTTGACAGAACTAAACTGTGAGTACCCCTTCACTTTACCCGGCGCATTGGTACAACGTCCTTTCATGCATTTCATGCCGAACAGATTGTTGTTGTTACGCGCCAGTTTCGACGTTCCCCAACCGCTTTCTGCTGCAGCCATCGTCGCCACCATACTGGTCGGGATAATGTCTACGCGTTCAAGCAAGGTATTCCACGGGATTTTTCGCGTATTACCGGACCACTTCACCTTATAACGTTTGGCGATGTCTTTCAGACGCGCACGTTCAGCAGGTGACCATTGACCCTGATATTGTTTCGAAATTAGCCAGTTACGTTCCGCAGTAATGGCCGCATTTTGGCTGGTAATGTAAGGCATTACGGTCCGGAGAAACGCCTTTTTCCTTGGTGTTCCGGAAGGGTATTTTCGCAAATCAGGAAGTGAACTACTCTTTGCACTATTGCGAGAATACTCTTGTTTACTGCTTACCTGTTTATTACTAGCTTTAGTTACGTGGGACTTTTGACTCGCTGTTGTGTGCGTCTTCGCTAACACCTCACTCGAAAACACCAGAGTGAGTAACATAAGAATCATCGCCCCATATCGTCGTATGGGAGTCAAAATCATCAGGTCTCCAGGTCGGATTTAATCATTCCAACACCTTATATTTTTCACAAATTCGAGAGTTGAATCTCAAATCATATCAAAAATAGCCATTAAGAGCACCCCAGGGAATAGTCCAAATCTGAAACTATGTCACGTGTTAACGATTCAGATCGGCGCTAAATCGCAGAAAATGTGGGGTTTATTGCAAAATTCAGCCGTTTTTTGCGCGCGATCGCTCACGCTTGCTTCTCATCCTGTGGACTTTCTGCCCAGGGATGAGAATTGATGGTTTTCTTTCGGGTCGATACCGCCAAACCTGTTGAGTTGTCTTCCAGAATAAAATATCAGCCCTAATCAGAGTTGCAGGATAAAGCCCCCTCTCTCTTCAGCAGACCGATTTGCACCCTGGCAAATGTAGCGTTATTGTTACCTTCCTTGCTACAGAGTTCGACAGATATCCCGCTATGACATTCTCCCTTTTTGGTGACAAATTTACCCGCCACTCCGGCATTACGCTGCTGATGGAAGATCTGAACGACGGCTTACGCACGCCTGGCGCGATTATGCTCGGCGGTGGTAATCCGGCGCAGATCCCGGAAATGCAGGACTACTTCCAGACGCTACTGACCGACATGCTGGAAAGCGGCAAAGCCACTGATGCACTGTGTAATTACGATGGTCCACAGGGGAAAACGGAGTTACTCACACTACTTGCCGGAATGCTGCGCGAACAGTTAGGTTGGGATATCGAACCACAGAATATTGCACTAACAAACGGCAGCCAGAGCGCGTTTTTCTACTTATTTAATCTATTTGCCGGGCGCCGTGCTGATGGTCGGGCCAAAAAAGTGCTGTTCCCGCTGGCACCGGAATATATTGGCTACGCTGACGCCGGACTGGAAGAGGATCTGTTTGTCTCTGCGCGCCCGAATATTGAACTGCTGCCGGAAGGCCAGTTTAAATACCACGTCGATTTTGAGCATCTGCATATTGGTGAAGATACCGGGATGATTTGCGTCTCCCGACCGACGAATCCAACAGGCAATGTGATTACAGACGAAGAGTTACTGAAGCTGGACGCGCTGGCGAATCAGCACGGTATTCCGCTGGTGATTGATAACGCTTATGGCGTCCCGTTCCCGGGTATCATCTTCAGCGAAGCGCGCCCGCTGTGGAATCCGAATATCGTGCTGTGCATGAGTCTTTCCAAGCTAGGTCTACCTGGCTCCCGCTGCGGCATTATCATCGCCAATGAAAAAATCATCACCGCCATTACCAATATGAACGGCATTATCAGCCTGGCACCTGGCGGTATTGGTCCGGCGATGATGTGTGAAATGATTAAGCGTAACGATCTGCTGCGCCTGTCTGAAACAGTCATCAAGCCGTTCTACTACCAGCGTGTTCAGGAAACTATCGCCATCATTCGCCGCTATTTACCGGAAGATCGCTGCCTGATTCATAAACCGGAAGGGGCCATTTTCCTCTGGCTATGGTTTAAGGATTTGCCGATTACCACCGAGCAGCTTTATCAGCGCCTGAAATCGCGCGGCGTGCTGATGGTGCCGGGACACAACTTCTTCCCAGGGCTGGATAAACCGTGGCCGCATACGCATCAATGTATGCGCATGAACTACGTACCAGAGCCGGAGAAAATTGAGGCGGGAGTGAAGATTCTGGCAGAAGAGATTGAGCGAGCCTGGGCTGAAAGCCATTAAAAATGGCCTGATGCGCTGCGCTTATCAGACCGACATAATTTCTGCAATCAATTGAATTTGTAGGAATTTTTACGCCGCATCCGGCGTTGAGAAACGCCGGAATAAATTTTCAAACAGGCTGCTGCCGTAGCCGATGCTGCTGTACTTTCTCGACATCCATGCACTGCAACGCCTTTGTCGGGCAGGCTTCAACACAGGCCGGTCCCGTCGCCCGATGCCAGCACAGATCGCACTTAATCGCCCTCGCCTTTTTGCGCGAAGAAACGACCTCCATCGCACCAAACGGGCAAGCCAACATGCAGCTTTTACAGCCAATACAACGTGATTGTTCAACGAAAATATGCCCATGTTCGCGGCTTATCGCGTCAACAGGGCAGACATTCGCGCACGGTGCATCTTCACACTGATGACAGGCTACCGCCGTGGTCCAGGAGTGGTCTTTAATGACACGAATTCGGGAAATAAACTCGCCTGGTGACAACGCAGTGCAATCCTGATTCTCCTGATGCGACACTGCGCAAGCCACTTCACAGGTACGGCAACCGATACATTTTGTCGCATCCGCAATAATAAACCGGTTCATGATCACTCCTTTGCGCTAAAACCGCAGAGTGCCAGAGAGCACGCCTCTACTGCTTTGATCCAACGAAGGAAATGTTAAAGTTTTGGCACTTGTCCAAAGCGTTATGTAATCGCGCCCAGGCCGTCCCTGACAGTAAATCCCGTGGTTTAGCTGGGCTAACCGGGGTGAAGGCGAAATGCGGATCTGGGTGAATGAGGAAAAGTATTTCCATCCGTAGGTTGGATAAGGCGCACGCGCCGCATCCAACGCAGGGGGCACATTGCCTGATGCGACGCTTAACGCGTCTTATCAGGCCTACGAGTCGGTGCGAGAACGTAGGCCAGCCGCAAACTCTGACGTTTATCCCGTG
>NZ_PTRE01000167.1 GCF_002965065.1 Escherichia sp. MOD1-EC7003 | reverse complement strand
GTCCATAATTTGCCTGTCTCCGGTGTTGGAGTGAACATATCAAAAACAGGCAGATACACAATTCAAATTACAGTCTCGAGATCCGCCACCTTCAAACAACAAGCCGACGTCATTATTTCCAACCGTATGGCAGAAGAGCTTAAGGATGTGGCCGATAAGGTCTACACCCGTGATCTTTTCGGCAGCGACTAACATCCTGTAACCAAGGCGATTTTTGCCCTGATTCTCTTTTGTTATTTACGTATTAATTCATTGTTTTTATCATTTATCCTATAGCATTCATGGCGATTATCGCTAAACTATGGTGACTTAAGATTATTTCGTCCGTTAGGGTAATGATGAACGTAGAAAATAATAATGTTTCTGGGCAACACCATGACCCGGAACAGATTGATTTGATTGATTTACTGCTCCAACTATGGCGCGGCAAGATGACTATCATCATTTCTGTCATTGTGGCTATAGCTCTGGCTATCGGGTACCTGGCCGTTGCCAAAGAAAAATGGACTTCCACAGCCATCGTTACTCAACCTGATGTGGGGCAAATCGCGGGTTATACCAACGCGATGAATGTGATCTACGGATCGGCTGTACCGAAAGTCTCCGACCTTCAGGCTTCACTTATCGAACGTTGCAGCACTGCATTTTCAGCATTAACAGAAATGCTGGATAACCAGGAAGAACCTGAAAAGCTAACTATTGAACCTACCGTTAAAAATCAGTCATTACCTTTAGCTGTTTCTTATGAGGGTGAAACAGCGGAAGGTGCGCAGAAACAGCTGGAGAAGTATATCCAGCAAGTTGACAACCAGATAAATAAAGAACTGGAAAAAGACCTGAAAGACAACATCGCGCTGCGTATGAAAAACTTGCAGGATTCTCTGAAGACCCAGGAAGTGGTTGCCCAGGAGCAGAAAGATCTGCGTATCCGTCAGATTCAGGAAGCGTTGCAGTATGCGAATCAGGCGCAGGTGACAAAGCCACAGGTTCAGCAGACTGAAGATGTGACGCAAGATACGTTGTTGCTTTTGGGAAGCGAAGCACTGGAGTCGATGATTGAGCATGAAGCGACTCGTCCGTTGGTGTTCTCACCAAACTACTATCAGACTCGTCAAAACCTGTTGGATATCGAAAACTTAAAAACTGATGATCTTGATATTCATGCTTACCGCTATGTCATGAAACCGACGTTACCTATTCGTCGCGATAGCCCGAAAAAGGCAATTACTTTGATTCTGGCGGTGCTGCTGGGCGGCATGGTTGGCGCGGGGATTGTGTTGGGGCGTAATGCGCTGCGTAATTACAACGCAAAGTAATCTTTTCGGTTTTAAATAAAATGGGCAGGGTGGTGACACCTTGCCCGTTTTTTTTGCCGGATGCGATGCTGGCGCATCTTATCCAGCCTACATGTGCAGAGCGAATAGTAGGCCCGATAAGCTTGCGCATCGGGCAATGGCTGCGGATGCGACAACAACATCGCATCCGCAGCCCGCAACATCACTGATGTCGTTTACGCAGGTTCTCAATCACCGTTGTTAAATTCAGATCCTGATCCTGCAACAACACCAGCAGGTGATACATCAAGTCAGACGCCTCGTTGGTCAGTTCTACGCGGTCATGCACCGTCGCGGCCAGTGCGGTTTCCACACCTTCTTCGCCTACTTTCTGCGCAATACGCTTGGTGCCGCTGGCATACAGTTTGGCGGTGTAGGAGGTTTCCGGGTCGGCAGATTTACGCTCGGCGAGCAGTTGTTCCAGTTGATACAGGAATAGCCACTGGTGAGCGGTGTCGCCGAAGCAACTGTTGGTGCCTTTGTGGCAGGTCGGGCCGATGGGATTCGCCAGTACCAGTAACGTGTCGTTGTCGCAGTCCGGCGCAATACTCACCACGTTGAGGAAATTACCCGACGTTTCGCCTTTGGTCCACAGTCGCTGTTTCGTGCGCGAGAAGAAGGTGACTTTGCCGCTTTCGAGGGTTTTGTCTAAGGCTTCCGGGGTCATATAGCCCAGCATTAGCACTTCACCGGAGACTGCATGTTGCACAATCACCGGCATCAGTCCGTCGGTTTTTTTCCAGTCCAGTTCGCGACGTTGTTGTTCTGTTAACATATCCTGATCTCCACGCCCTGTGTTGCCAGGTACGCTTTTAATTCACCAATATTGATTATCTGTTTGTGGAATACGGAAGCTGCCAGCGCGCCGTCAACGTCGGCATCGCGGAAGGCTTCGAGGAAGTGTTCCATGGTGCCCGCGCCACCGGAGGCAATCAGCGGGACGTGGCAAACGTCACGCACTTTTTTCAGTTGTTCGAGGTCGTAACCGTTACGCACGCCGTCCTGATTCATCATGTTGAGGACGATTTCTCCGGCCCCGCGTTTTTGCACTTCCTCTACCCAGTCGAGGGTTTCCCATTGAGTGACGCGAGTACGATTTTCATCGCCAGTATATTGATTCACATGATATTTACCGGTTTCAGCGTCGTACCAGGTATCAATACCGACCACAATACACTGCACGCCAAAGCGATCGGCCAGGCGAGTAATTAATGTCGGGTCTGCCAGTGCAGGGGAGTTGATGGAGATTTTATCCGCGCCAAAAGAAAGAATTTTCGCGGCGTCATCCGGCGACTTAATCCCACCCGCCACACAGAACGGAATGTCGATCACTTCCGCCACGCGAGATACCCAGCTTTTATCTACCACGCGGCCATCGCTGGAAGCGGTGATATCGTAGAACACCAGTTCGTCTGCACCTTCTTCGGCGTAGCGCTTTGCCAGCGGCACGATATCGCCAATGATTTCATGGTTGCGAAACTGTACGCCTTTCACCACCTGACCATCACGAACGTCGAGACATGGAATTATGCGTTTTGCCAGCATGCGATGGCCTCCTTCACGGTGAATTTACCTTCCAGTAATGCCCGACCAACTATTACGCCGCGCACACCCGTACCACGCAGGGCAGCGACATCATCTATGTCGCCAATGCCGCCGGAGGACTGAAACGCCACCTGCGGATATCTGGCGCACACTTCTTCATATAAAGAGACGTTAGAGCCTGCCAGCGTGCCGTCGCGCGAGATATCGGTACACAGCACATGTTTAAGGCCGACGGGCAGATAGATTTCCACCAGCTGTTCCAGTGAAACCCCCGAGTTCTCTTGCCAGCCGCTGACTGCCACCTGCTTGTTGCCTTGCTCGTCAATACGGACATCCAGTGCCAGCACTAACGCATCGGCACCGAAGCGTTCAAACCAGCCTTTCACCATTTCTGGGTATTTCACTGCGGTGGAGCCGACCACCACGCGTGCAACGCCTGCTTCCAGTAACGCTGCCACGTCATCTTCGCTACGCACGCCACCGCCAACCTGCACCGGAACGTTAACGCCCGCCACCAGGGTTTTAATCAGCGGGATTTGTCGTTTAGTCGGATCTTTTGCCCCGGTCAGATCTACCAGGTGCAACACTTCGGCACCTTGTGCCGCGTAATCCTGTAAGCGTGGCAGCGGGTCGTTACCGTAATCACGCTGTTTGCCGTAATCGCCCTGATGGAGACGCACCACGGTGCCGTCGATTAAATCTAATGCCGGAATAATCATCACATCTCCAGGAAGTTTTTCAGCAACTTAGCGCCAGCGGCACCGGAACGCTCCGGGTGGAACTGCACGCCATAGAAGTTATCTTTTTGTACCGCCGCGGTGAACGGTTCGCCGTAGTTACACTGGGCGATGGTCCACGGATTGACCGGCATTGCGTAGCTGTGAACAAAGTAAAAGTACGCGCCGTCTTCAATCCCCTGAAACAGACGGTTGCCTGCCTGCGGGTAAACGCGGTTCCAGCCCATATGCGGCAGTGGCAGACCAAAGTCGGTCATTTTCGGTACATCTTCGTCGATGATGCCCAGCAAATCGACGCCGTTGCTCTCTTCGCTGCTCCGCCCCAGAAGTTGCATCCCTAAGCAGATGCCCAGCACCGGTTGGGTACAGGCTTTGATGAGATCAAACAGCTCGCGCTCACGCACCTGATCCATCGCTGCTTGCGCAGTGCCAACGCCGGGTAAAAACAGTTTATCGGCCAGCAACACGACGTCCGGGTCACGGCTGACTTTGGGTTCATAGCCGTGACGCGTAATGGCTGACTTCACCGAGTTCAGGTTGGCGCAGCCGGTATCAAGGATCACCACGTTCATTACAGCACTCCTTTTGACGAGGGCAGGGCGTCACCTTCCACGCGGATGGCCTGGCGCAGGGTGCGACCAAAGGCTTTGAACAGGCTCTCTACACGGTGGTGATCGTTTTTACCTTTGGTTTTCAGGTGCAGCGTCACGCCCATGGTGTAAGAGAGCGAACGGAAGAAGTGCTCGATCATTTCGGTGCTGAGATCGCCCACGCGCTGGTAGGTAAATTCAGCTTTATATTCCAGGTGCGGGCGACCAGAGATATCCAGTGCGCAGCGGGCAAGGCATTCGTCCATCGGCAGCACAAAACCAAAGCGGCAAATACCGCGTTTGTTGCCAAGGGCAATTTTTAACGCTTCACCCAGCGCCAGACCGGTATCTTCGACGGTGTGGTGATCGTCGATATAAAGATCGCCTTTGACGTTGATTTCCATACGGAAACCGCCGTGTGTGGCGATCTGATCCAGCATATGATCAAAGAAGCCAACGCCGGTGTTAATCTTGCTGCCGCCTTCGCGATCCAGCCACACCTGAACGTCAATCTGCGTCTCTTTGGTGTTACGCACCACGTGGGCGTAACGGTCGCGTTTAGTGAGCTGTTCGCCAATCATCGGCCAGTTCAGGATTTCGCGGTCGTAGCGTAAACCATTAATGCCCATGTTTTCTGCCAGTTGAATATCGGTCGCCCGATCGCCAATCACATAACTGTTGGCACGATCCATCGCTTGCTCAGCGAGATAACGCTCCACCAGTTTTACTTTCGGCTTACGGCAGTCGCACTCATCGGCGGGCAGGTGCGGGCAAATCAGCACTTCATCGAACTGTACGCCTTGCGAGGTGAAGATCTGCATCATCAGGTTGTGCGGACCATCAAAATCTGCCTGCGGGAAACTTTGTGTTCCAAGACCATCCTGATTGGTGATCATCACCAGCTTGTAGCCCGCTTTTTGCAGCTTCAGCAGTTCCGGGATCACGCCCGGTTCAAAGGCGAGTTTGTCAAAACGATCCACCTGAAAATCACTCGGCGGTTCGCTAATCAGGGTCCCATCGCGATCGATAAAAAGATACTTCTGACTCATCAAACTTGCTCCGCACGTAAGGCGTCAATGACGCGCTGGCTTTCTTCACGGGTTCCGACGGTAATTCGCAGGCAGCCGCTTAAAGAGGGTTGTTTATTCTGATCACGTAAAATAATGCCCTGATCCCACAAAGATTTAAACACTGCGCTGGAGGCTTTAAAACGCGCCAGAATGTAGTTAGTTTCGGAGTCAAAAACCTGCTCCACGCAGGGGAGCTCTTTCAGTGCGGCAATCAGGTATTCACGTTCTGCAATAATTTGCGCCACTCGTTCGCGCATGGCGACGATTCCCTGCGGGCTTAACGCCTGAGCTGCAATGTCGGCAACCGGCGTCGAGAGCGGGTAGGGCGCGATCACTTTCATTAGCAGGTTGATGACTTCTTCATTTGCCAGCGTAAACCCGCAACGAAGCCCCGCCAGAGCAAAAGCTTTCGACAGTGTGCGCAAAATAGCCAGGTGCGGATATTCCACCAGCCAGCCAGCCAGCGATGCCTGCGGGCAAAACTCGATATAGGCTTCATCGGCAACCACAATGGCTTTACCGCGGGTTAACTCCAGCAGGGTGCGAAAATCCTGCGGATTGATCAGTTGCCCGGTCGGGTTGTTGGGACTGCAAACATAGACCACTTTTACGCCATCCAGCTTGTCGGAAATGCCCTGTAAGTCCAGTTGCCAGTTGTCCAGCGTTGGCACTGTGCGGCACTCGACGCCAATGGTTTCAGCGCTGACGCTGTACATGCCGTACGTTGGCGGGCAGTAGAGGATGGCATCTTTACCCGGTTCGCAAAAAGCGCGAATCAGCAGTTCGATACCTTCGTCCGCGCCACGGCTAACCAGCACCTGCTCCGGTTTTACGCCTGCATATTGCGCGTAATTTTCAATCACCGCTTTCGGCTGGCATTCCGGGTAGCGGTTGAGCGTTTGCTGAGTAAGCTGAAACTCCACGGCTGTGGGGTATTCGTTGGCGTTCAGCCAGACGTCGCCGTTACCGCCCAGACGACGCGCCGACTGATACGGCGTCAGGTTGCGGACGTTTTCACGCGCTAAATCGGTAATAGTCACGGTGCTCATGCTTGCTCCTTAAGGGCGTTAACACGCAAAGTAACGGCATTTTTGTGGGCGGTCAGGCGCTCGGCGGCGGCCAGTGTTTCAATGGTTGAAGCCAGTGCGGAGAAACCTTCTTTCGACAGTTCCTGCACGGTCATGCGCTTCTGGAAATCTGCCAGCCCGAGGCTGGAGCAGGTGGCAGTGTAACCGTAAGTCGGCAGCACGTGGTTGGTGCCGGAGGCGTAATCACCTGCCGATTCCGGTGACCAGTCACCAAGAAATACCGAACCGGCACTGGTGATGCCATCGACCAGTTCGCGGGCGTTGCAGGTCTGAATGATCAGGTGCTCCGGGCCGTACTGGTTGGAGATTGCCACGCATTGTGCTAAGTCGTTGGTCACGATCAGGCGACTGGCGTTCAGTGCCTGGCGTGCGGTTTCGGCTCGCGGCAGCTCTGCCAGCTGGCGTTCGACGGCTTCGGCAACGCGACGCGCTATATCAGCATCGGGCGTCAGTAAAATCACCTGTGAATCCGGGCCGTGTTCTGCCTGGGAGAGCAAATCAGAAGCCACGAAATCCGGCGTTGCGCCGCTGTCAGCAATCACCAGCACTTCCGACGGGCCTGCGGGCATATCGATCGCCGCACCGTCCAGACGCTGGCTCACCTGACGTTTTGCTTCGGTGACAAAGGCATTGCCCGGTCCGAAGATTTTGTCCACTTTTGGCACGGATTCAGTACCAAATGCCAGAGCGGCAATGGCCTGTGCGCCACCGACGTTAAACACGTCCTGCACACCGCACAGCTGCGCCGCGTAAAGAATTTCATCGGCAATCGGCGGTGGTGAGCACAACACTACTTTTTTACAGCCCGCAATACGCGCCGGAGTCGCCAGCATTAATACCGTTGAGAAGAGCGGGGCAGAGCCGCCAGGAATATATAAACCCACTGAAGCCACCGGGCGTGTGACCTGCTGGCAACGCACGCCTGGCTGAGTTTCTACATCTACCGGCGGCAGTTTTTGCGCAGTGTGGAAAGTTTCAATATTTTTTACTGCCACCGCCATCGCCTGTTTTAGCTCGTCGCTCAGGCGTTCGCAGGCGTCGGCAATTTCCTCAGCAGACACCTTCAGTGCGGTAACCGTGGTTTTATCAAACTTTGCGCTGTATTCCCGCAGGGCCTCATCGCCACGCGTTTTCACGTTATCGAGAATATCGTTAACAGTACGGGTAATGCTTTCAGAAGCGGAGATCGCCGGGCGCATTAACAGCTGGCGTTGTTGCTCCGCAGTACAGCTATTCCAGTCAATGATTGTGTTAAAGCTCATGGCGATCACTCCATCATCTTCTCAATCGGCAGGACCAGAATTGAACTGGCACCCAGCGCTTTCAGTTTTTCCATCGTTTCCCAGAACAGGGTTTCGCTGCTGACCATGTGCATCGCTACGCGCTGTTGATCACCTGCCAGCGGCAGAATGGTTGGGCGTTCGGCGCCTGGCAGCAGGGCGATGACTTCATCCAGACGTTCGGTCGGTGCGTGCATCATGATGTATTTCGATTCGCGCGCCTGGATCACACCCTGAATACGGGTCAGCAGTTTGTCGATCAGTTGCTGTTTGGATGCTTCCATTTCGCCATCGCGTTGGATCAGGCAGGCTTTCGAACGATAGATAACTTCGACTTCGCGCAGGCCGTTAGCTTCCAGCGTGGCACCGGTGGAAACCAGATCACAAATCGCATCTGCCAGTCCGGCGCGCGGGGCGACTTCAACAGAACCGTTCAGTAAGCAGGATTTAAAAGAGATGCCTTTCTGGTCGAGATAACGCTTGAGCAGGTGAGGATAAGAGGTGGCGATACGTTTACCGTTTAAGGAGAGCGGGCCGTCCCAGGTTTCATCAACCGGCGTTGCCAGCGAAAGGCGGCAGCCGCCGAAATCCAGACGACGCAGGGTAAAGTAGCGCGGATCTTCACCCTGGGCGCGGCGGTTAAGTAACTCTTCTTCCAGCACGTTTTCACCGATAATCCCAAGGTCAACCACGCCGTCCATTACCAGACCGGGAATGTCGTCGTCACGCACGCGCAGAATATCAATCGGCATGTTTTCTGCCATCGCGATCAGGCGTTGGGTGTGAAGATTAATTTTAATGCCACAGCGCGCCAGCAATTCGCGTGAATCATCACTTAAACGCCCGGATTTCTGCATAGCTATGCGTAAACGAGTGTTGTCTGTCATTTTCTTATTCCTCTTTAAATCTGTCTGAACCGTTATCAACCGCGCAATAAAAAAGCCCCCGGAAGGTGATCTTCCGGGGGCTTTCTCATGCGTTCATGCACCACTGGAAGATCTGAATGTCTTCCAGCACACATCGCCTGAAAGACTAGTCAGGATGATGGTGATGATGGTGGTGTTTAAATTGAACGCGTGTCATAAAAGTCTCTGTGAATGTTTATTCAACGGATGTCTTTTAACCTAAACCACTTTTACCTTCGAAAGCAAGGGCTTTTTTATATATTTTATGGCGATGAATTTGTTTAATGAATGAGCGAGGAAAGGCGGGGGCTAAGAGTGACTACGTTAAAAAAGTAATCGTGAAAATATGTCTTTAATACCCTCAAGAACATTGTGTTCTGTAACTAAAGTGAGCTTTGTTCATGTCGGATGCGGCGTGAACGCCTTATCCGGCCTACAAATGTTGCCTAAATTCAATGTATTGATGTTGTTGTAGGCTGATAAGCGGAGCGCATCAGGCAATTGTCTATTTGCTAACAGTTTCAATTCATTCATAGAATGAATTGTCAGTTTTGATACGCTGGCGTAGCCTTATAGATCTAAGGTGTATCAGGAGAAAACGGATGAAAAAGGTCGCAATTGTCGGGTTAGGGTGGCTAGGCATGCCGCTGGCGATGTCACTTTCAGCGCGAGGCTGGCAAGTCACCGGGAGTAAAACCACACAAGACGGCGTCGAAGCGGCCAGAATGAGTGGGATTGACAGCTATCTGCTTCGCATGGAGCCTGATTTAGTTTGCGATTCTGACGATCTGGATGTCCTGATGGATGCCGATGCGCTGGTCATTACGCTTCCGGCACGTCGTAGCGGCCCCGGCGATGAGTTCTATTTACAAGCGGTACAAGAGTTAGTGGATAGTGCGCTGGCTTACCACATTCCCCGCATTATTTTTACCAGTTCAACGTCTGTTTGTGGTGATGCGCAAGGTACAGTAAAAGAAAACACCCCGCGTAATCCGGTGACTAACAGTGGACGAGTATTAAAAGAACTCGAAGACTGGCTGCACAATTTACCCGGTACGTCGGTCGATATTCTGCGTCTTGCGGGCCTGGTAGGGCCAGGGCGTCATCCTGGTCGCTTCTTTGCCGGAAAAACCGCGCCTGATGGTGAACATGGGGTGAATTTAGTTCACCAGGAAGATGTTATTGGTGCCATCACCCTGTTGCTACAGGCACCTAAAGGCGGACACATCTATAATATATGTGCGCCAGCTCACCCTGCGCGTAATGTTTTCTATCCACAAATGGCCCGTTTACTGGGGCTGGAACCTCCGCAATTCAGAAATAGTCTGGACAGCGGCAAAGGTAAGATTATTGATGGCAGTCGGATTTGTAATGAACTGGGATTTGAATACCAGTATCCCGATCCGCTGGTAATGCCGCTGGAGTAAACAATCACGCCAGCAGGACGCCGCATGCACTGCAAGGGGGCGTGTATGAAACCACTGCTGGATGTGTTGATGATCCTCGATGCCTTAGAAAAAGAAGGCAGTTTTGCGGCGGCGTCGGCCAAACTCTACAAGACGCCGTCCGCGCTGAGTTACACCGTTCACAAGCTGGAAAGCGACCTTAATATTCAATTGCTTGATCGTAGTGGTCATCGCGCTAAGTTTACTCGTACCGGAAAAATGTTATTAGAGAAAGGGCGGGAAGTTCTACATACCGTGCGAGAACTGGAAAAGCAGGCGATCAAACTGCATGAAGGCTGGGAAAACGAGCTGGTGATTGGCGTTGACGACACCTTCCCTTTTTCTCTGCTTGCGCCACTCATTGAAGCTTTTTATCAACATCATAGCGTGACGCGCCTGAAGTTTATCAATGGCGTGCTCGGTGGCTCCTGGGAGGCGCTAACTCAGGGGCGAGCGGATATTATTGTTGGTGCGATGCATGAGCCACCATCTTCCAGTGAGTTTGGTTTCTCACGGTTGGGCGATCTGGAACACGTCTTTGCGGTCGCGCCTCATCACCCACTAGCCCAGGAAGAAGAACCGTTAAACCGTCGTATCATTAAGCGATATCGGGCGATTGTGGTGGGGGATACTGCGCAGGCAGGCGCTTCTACGGCCTCACAACTTCTCGACGAACAAGAAGCCATTACCGTTTTCGATTTTAAAACCAAACTGGAGCTGCAAATTAGCGGCCTCGGCTGCGGCTATTTACCCCGCTATCTGGCGCAACGTTTTCTTGATAGTGGCGCGTTAATCGAGAAGAAAGGTAAGCGTACAGCCTGAACCGTCTGGTCAGAATCTGACGAATTAGACAAAGTGGTGTCCA
>NZ_PTRE01000166.1 GCF_002965065.1 Escherichia sp. MOD1-EC7003 | reverse complement strand
GTGGACACCACTTTGTCTAATTCGTCAGATTCTGACCAGACGGTTCAGGCTGTACGCTTACCCAGTAGGCTCAGTACCAGCATTCTTCCCACGGAACGACTGTAACTGGCACGCAGAGCGAACCCGAAGCACTCGCTTTTTTCATCCCGGAAGTTCTGCTCGATTTGCATGCGACGGCTGTACAATTTCATGATTTCCCGAGGTTTAAAGTCATTCGTACTGCTAAAGATAAGCCACGGTTCTTTTGCCGAAGAATGTCCATCCTTTATTTGGGATTTACGCTCTATGCGGCAACGTGAGCGGCGATTCTTCCGGCCTTTCGGCTCTTTTTTAT
>NZ_PTRE01000165.1 GCF_002965065.1 Escherichia sp. MOD1-EC7003 | reverse complement strand
TTGCCGCATAGAGCGTAAATCCCAAATAAAGGATGGACGTTCTTCGGCAAAAGAACCGTGGCTTATCTTTAGCAGTACGAATGACTTTAAACCTCGGGAAATCATGAAATTGTACAGCCGTCGCATGCAAATCGAGCAGAACTTCCGGGATGAAAAAAGCGAGCGCTTCGGGTTCGCTCTGCGTGCCAGTTACAGTCGTTCCGTGGGAAGAATGCTGGTACTGAGCCTACTGGCGACGCTGAGTACAATTGTACTGTGGCTTATTGGCTATCATGCTGAAAACAAAGGATTA
>NZ_PTRE01000164.1 GCF_002965065.1 Escherichia sp. MOD1-EC7003 | reverse complement strand
GCAGCGTTTTTGACGAGTAGCCATTGCGGGTATTAGAGCCTTTTTCAGGCGCATTTTTCTCATACCCGAGATGGTCAGTCAGCTCTGCATTGAGCGCCGTTTCGACGGTCAGCTTGGTCAGCATACGGGAAAACGGGTTAATATCAGCTTCGGTTTTAAGGCCCTTAGCCAGTTCAGCCGCCAGCGCTTTGAGTTTATTTTCGTCCATAATTTGCCTGTCTCCGGTGTTGGAGTGAACATATCAAAAACAGGCAGATACACAATTTAAATTACAGTCTCTTTGACGCGTGTGCAGCCTTACTCCCGGGGCGACAGTCATATTATATTTTCATCTCCCTTATAACATTTATGATAGCTATTCCTCTGAAAATGAATTGCACCTCCACTTTCAGGAGTGGTAATTCATCTTTGATAAGTTCATCGTACACTACGTAAAGTTTATCATGCCAGCCCCCCTAAGTGAGCAACGATATTTACTGCTATACCTCTGCTTATTTTTGGAAAAAAATAACAATCATTGCATGTTTATCAACATACCATTTCACAGCTACAAAGCCATGTGCTCAGCACTGCATTTTCTCTCCGGAGAGTTTCCCAAAGCTCACTGATATGGTCACAATATAGCTGTCTAATGCAGATGTTAAGTCTCTGTAACCATAATTGCCCTCTGCGAGCTGAGACCAGAAGAGTGGCTTTACACGCTCTCAAATGTGCCCATCCCTCCAGGAGTCAGGAAGAGGAAAGATTCGGATTTATCACTGCCAGTGAAATGATTTAGTTTTCATTCCTGCGATTATCCTCCTCTCATTATTAAAAAACGAATATAAATATTAAATATTTATTGTTTCTTTTTTTGAAGCTTGACACAAACACACTCGCTGTGTCTACTTGACATTTGAATAATCTGCAAATATGCTGATGTAAAAAATATATTATCCCATTCGGCACTGTATCACGATTCAATAATAACCCGAGTTATGACTATTCTTGCTCCAGAACGTTGAGTTGGAAACCATGAATAAAATATACTCCCTGAAATATTGCCATATAACTAAAAGCCTGATTGCTGTCTCCGAA
>NZ_PTRE01000163.1 GCF_002965065.1 Escherichia sp. MOD1-EC7003 | reverse complement strand
ATGAGAAAAATGCGCCTGAAAAAGGCTCTAATACCCGCAATGGCTACTCGTCAAAAACGCTGCTTTGCGATGACGGCGAGATTGAGCTGAACACGCCGCGTGATCGTGAAAATACCTTTGAACCTCCGTTGATTAAGATGAACCAGACGCGTATTACGCAGATGGACAGCCAGATTTTATCTCTGTACGCCAAAGGTATGACCACGCGCGAAATCGTCGCCACGTTCAAAGAAATGTACGACGCGGATGTATCGCCCACGCTGATATCTAAAGTCACCGACGCCGTAAAAGAGCAGGTCACTGAGTGGCAAAACCGACAGCTGGATGCGCTGTATCCCATTGTTTATATGGACTGCATTGTCGTCAAAGTCCGTCAGAATGGCAGCGTGATTAACAAAGCGGTGTTCCTGGCGCCAGGTATCAACACCGACGGCCAGAAAGAATTACTGGGGATGTGGTTTGCCGAAAATGAAGTCGCAAAGTTCTGGCTGAGGTGGGTGATAGAGCTTAA
>NZ_PTRE01000162.1 GCF_002965065.1 Escherichia sp. MOD1-EC7003 | reverse complement strand
TTGTGTATCTGCCTGTTTTTGATATGTTCACTCCAACACCGGAGACAGGCAAATTATGGACGAAAATAAACTCAAAGCGCTGGCGGCTGAACTGGCTAAGGGCCTTAAAACCGAAGCTGATCTTAACCAGTTTTCCCGTATGCTGACTAAGCTGACCGTCGAAACGGCGCTCAATGCAGAGCTGACTGACCATCTCGGGTATGAGAAAAATGCGCCTAAAAAAGGCTCTAATACCCGCAATGGCTACTCGTCAAAAACGCTGCTTTGCGATGACGGCGAGATTGAGCTGAACACGCCGCGTGATCGTGAAAATACCTTTGAACCTCAGTTGATTAAGAAGAACCAGACGCGTATTACGCAGATGGACAGCCAGATTTTATCTCTGTACGCCAAAGGTATGACCACGCGCGAAATCGTCGCCACGTTCAAAGAAATGTACGACGCGGATGTATCGCCCACGCTGATATCTAAAGTCACCGACGCCGTAAAAGAGCAGGTCACTGAGTGGCAAAACCGACAGCTGGATGC
>NZ_PTRE01000161.1 GCF_002965065.1 Escherichia sp. MOD1-EC7003 | reverse complement strand
AGATCACAAAACTCTATGCCTGTCTTTTTTTACCCGCCCATTACTGGGGATTCCTCAGCACTGGCTGCGGGCTTCAGCGTCCATTAAGGTTAACATCCCGGACTTCAGCATCAGATCGCGCCAGATGCTGCGATCGATATTGCGTGCAATCACCGGCATCGCTTTATCGACTGGTTGCATCAGCCAGCAGTCAAAGGAATGGCCCTGTCGCATTGCCCAATGCTCCGCTGCATCACCACCGATGCTGGAGGTAAGCCGCGAGATGTTATCAAGATTATGAATCAGGATTTCTATTTGGCTCAGCGCAGCATCGCGCCCTGTGACGATGCGTTCAATACTGGTCGAGCAAATTAGCTCATTATGGTCAGTTAAGACTTCAGCTTCTGTTTGCATATTTTTGGTCCGTATAAAAGCAAACGCGCCCGCCGGGAGTGGCAGGCGCATTATGCAGTGAAATAAAGGTGAATAAATCTTGAGGGAGTAAATCAGGAAGGCGACTCGCAATAAAAAATACGGTCGCCCTGAATCAGAAATGGTGGTGTTAAATTAATGCTAGGGCGTGGCGCTGTAATACCTGTTCAGCTTCTTGCTGGAAAAACTGGCGTGTAATGCTGAAGAATTCATGAAGTTTATGGTCTGGTGTTGGAACCAGATCAAGCTGGAGTAATTGTTGCAGATCCCAACCTTTCTCAATATGTTCTTCAAAAAGCTGTTCCAGCTCTTCCCAATGATTACGGCGTTCCGTTTGAAGGAATCCACTGTTCAGGTTCAGGCGATCAATGGTGTACTGTGCGTACTCAGCTTCCTGCTCAGTTAAATCTATTGAAGGAACCACATGCCCATTAGATAAATAGGCAAAATAACGAGAACAGTCAGGGAGGTGGCAATGAATAAACTTTGCCATATCCACAGATTTATTCTTTCCCTGTGCATGACCACCGAACGCGTTGATGCCAAGCTGGGGCAAACCATTCTCAGAGTCTAACGCACTGGCAGCGAGATTTAGATAATCGAAGGTTCGTTCTGGATGCTGGCTTTTATTTTCGACGTGTTCAATGTGATAGCCGAGACCACGCAAATCAGCACGGATTTCGCTGTAACAGCAAAGGTGATATTGCTCATTGAGAAGCAGAGTCATTAAGGCTGCTTTATTCTCACGACCAAAGCGCTGCCAGCGACGAGTTGATTGATCTGAATTTTGTGGTGGTTGCTCATGTGCAGTGAGTAAGGCATCTGTTCCACGTCGGGTTTTTATCACATGCCTCATTGCACTTTCCCTTTCAGCAGCTTCTGCCGGGCAATACTGCGCTGCAAGCGTTGGAGTTGCGGATGTTGATCACCCAGCGCCACTTGCAATGCAGTCATCAGTCGCTGTGCTTCTGGCTCGTCGAACTTCCCTTGATCCACCCATGCCGTCAGCTTTTGCAGATCGGCCTTTTCCTTAACCGGAGGCTGCGGATCGACACCCATCACACTTTGCAGTACGTCGTTACTCGGCTCGCCGTAGGTCGCTCCGAGCGGCATCAACGCTTTCCCGTTGCCATTCTCATCCTGCTCAAGCAGACGAATTGATTCGCGTTTTACCGTACTGAGCACCTGCGGACTATGGGTCGTAACAATAAACTGGATCTGCGGAAATGCGCTGCGCAAAGACTGGATAATTTGCTGCTGCCAGGCCGGATGCAGGAACATATCGACTTCATCGATCAGCACAATCCCCTGCGTTTTTAAGGCTGCATCACTTTGTAAATGAGGATTGAGTTTAACGCAGCGAAATGCGATATCTGCCACCATTGCGACGGCATTTCGCAAGCCGTCGCTGAGCTGGGACAAGGGGATCTTGCCATGCTGTGGATGGCTCATTACCAGTTGCTGGTTATGGCTGGCGCTGTATTCCAGGTCGTGCCAGCCAGTCACCTGCTGAGTCAGACAGTTAATGGCTTGCTGGATAGCCTGAATAGCTTCTTTCATCCGCTGAACACGAACACCTTCTTTTAACTTTGCTGAAGGTGATTCAAGTTGTGTGATTTGATGTTCACGGTAGCTAAGCCACAACCAGCTATACCACTGCTCAAACTGCTTATAATTCGATGTAGCAGAAAGGCAATCGTCGTAACCAGACAAACGTGAAAAGGCGCTGTTATCCAGACGCTGTTCAGTAGGCTGCGCCTCATAACGTTCCTGATACCACAAGCGAGCAGTCCCCAGATAAAGCATTAGGGGAAGTTCAATCTGTTGCAAACTATGCTCTTCACGTACCTGTTTCTGAAGCTCTTCACCCCAGCGGGTAAGTTGCGTCGCCATCTTATCTTCATACGGCGGCTGCTCTCCTCGCTTGTCGAGCATCCAGGTTGCCGTCTTTCCGCTTTCCCATTCTCCTGTAGCTGTAATCCTGGCCGGAGATGACATTTCCATGTTCAGCGCTTCGGGGCGGAAAACCAGACGTACATCTTCGGTACGGATCGCCAGCGATTTATCTTTTACGTAGAGGCTGGCATCAAAACCACGAATAAAGGGGAACAGTGCCAAACGTGCTGCATCCAGCACTGTCGTCTTGCCCGCGCCATTCGGTGCAACCAGAATCGTGATGTGCTCATCAAAGGTAATATCGAGCTGCCTGAAGCAACGAAAGTTAAGCAGTGAAAGTTTGTCGATTCTCATTACACCAGCCTCACCTGTTTTTATGTTTTAGTATAATAACATCTCTTGCACGCTTTAAACGTGCGCTGGTAAAGTCTTTTATCATGTCTTGAATCAGCCATCCGGCTGATTATATTCGTGTTTTTTGCACTGAATCCGCAGGCCGGTCGCCTGCCGCGCCCGCAAAATATCGACCGCACGAAGATAAGGCGTCTGTTCCTGCCAGCTAAATCCTTTCCTGTCGATACGGATCAATTCGTACTTCTCCACCAGAAAATTGACGGCATCAACCAGAGTGATCCCGGCGTCTATGTGTTCCTGAATCACCTTTTCATTGTTGAATGGTGTGTCATTAAGGGTAAGCGGCTCGTCAGAACCGTATTGATATTTACTGAGAGCTCAGATCAACTTTCCAGG
>NZ_PTRE01000160.1 GCF_002965065.1 Escherichia sp. MOD1-EC7003 | reverse complement strand
AAAAAAGCGAGCGCTTCGGGTTCGCTCTGCGTGCCAGTTACAGTCGTTCCGTGGGAAGAATGCTGGTACTGAGCCTACTGGCGACGCTGAGTACAATTGTACTGTGGCTTATTGGCTATCATGCTGAAAACAAAGGATTACATCTGAGATATCAGGCCAACAGCATTAAAACACGGCGGGTAATCTCGTATCTGACGTTAGCGAAGAATGTCTTACGACACTCCCCGCTAATTTTAAGACGAACAGTGCTAAGCACAGTTCTTAATCATCTCGCCAAAACCTACCAGAATATGGTGTTGGTTTATTAGCGCTGATTTATGGGGATCCCTCAGCGCAGGAGAGCGGGCTTTCATAGTCTTACCCCGACTCTCCCCCTCCCTAAAAACAACGCCTAATCACCACAACCTAAACTCGTCCGCATCCCGCCATGCCGGAAATTTCTCTCTATACTCCCGCAACACCGCCATCGACAGCTCGGCATCAATGCGCGTTGCCTGATGCGCGTCGGCAGTAGCGATAATCTCGCCCTGCGGGTTAATCACCCGGCTGTCACCACGATAATGGCAGCCGTTGCCATCGCTGCCGACGCGATTACATCCCGCCACATACGCCTGATTCTCAATCGCGCGGGCCGTCAGCAATGCCTGCCAGTGCAGAGCGCGCGGAGCAGGCCAGTTGGCGACGTACAGGGCGAGGTCATAATCGTTGAGATTGCGCGACCACACCGGAAAACGTAAGTCGTAGCACACCAGCGGCAAAATACGCCAGCCGCGCCATTCCACAATCACTCGCTCATTGCCCGCTTTATAATGCAGATGCTCATCTGCCATTCGGAACAGATGACGCTTATCATAAAAATGTACCGTGCCGCCCGGCTCAACCAGCAAAAAGCGGTTAACCGAACCAGACTCCGTTTGTAATGCAACACTGCCTGCAATTAGCGCATTGCACTGCTGCGCTTTGGCAGTCATCCAGTTCACTACGTCATCTTGTGCTAGAGACGAAGCTGCCGCTTCCATGGCAAAGCCGCTGGTAAACATCTCCGGTAGAACGATCACATCGCGTCCGGTAATACCTTCCAGTTGACGATCAAAATGGCGCAGGTTGGCAGGACCATCCATCCACACCAGTGGTTGCTGCAAAAGCGTAATCTTCAAACCAGGCACGGTGTACAACTCCTTTATGCGAAGGGTTTTATCCGGTGCGCCGTAAACCCCGTCCTTCAGGGCGGGGATATAAGGCACGGTTTTTCACCTAACCAGGTGTTTGCTGTTGTTCAATGTATTGGTGGATGACGGATATTGGCGCACCTCCGCAGCTACTGGCAAAATAGCTGGGACTCCACAAAACGCCTTTGTAGTAATACCTGACTGCAATATCTGGTCGATCTCGTCGCAGTAACCTACTCGATACGCCTTTAAGGCTGTTTACCAGACTGGATATCGCCAGTTTGGGAGGATAGTTAATTAACAAATGGACGTGATCTGATTCGCCATCCATTTCAACCAGTTCAGCTTCAAAATCAGCACATACATTTGAAAAGTAAGTGCGTAGTTTTTCTATCGCGTCATGGTCAAAAATCTGGCGTCGGTATTTGGTGACAAAGACCAAGTGAACATGCATCAGGAAAATACAATGCCTTCCACGTCGGATATCGGTTTCTTTTTTCATAGACCAAAGTATAATTTAACCTGTGAAACGACTACAAGCATTTAAATTCCAGTTAAGACCCGGTGGTCAACAGGCGCGTGAAATGAGGCGCTTCGCAGGCGCATGTAGTTTCGTTTTCAATCGTGCTCTGGCGCTTCAGAATGAGAATCATGAGGCCGGTAATAAATACATCCCTTACGGGAAAATGGCTTCCTGGCTGGTTGAGTGGAAAAATGCCACTGTCAGCCATACAGCAACTGCATTCCCGTATCACAAATATCCGCAGGGACTACCTTCACAAAGTCACAACGACAATCAGCAAAAACCACGCAATGATAGTCATTGAGGATTTGAAGGTTAAACACATGTCAAAGTCAGCAGCGGGTACGGTCAGCCAGCCGGGGCGCAATGTCCGGGCAAAATCAGGTTTAAACCGTTCGATACTGGATCAGGGCTGGCATGAAATGCGCCGCCAGCTTGAGTACAAAGAGCTTTGGTGTGGCGGTCAGGTACTGGCAGTACCGCCAGCGTACACAAGCCAGCGTTGCGCGTGCTGTGGTCATACCGTGAAAGAAAATCGCCTGTCACAAAGTAAATTCGTGTGTTGGGCTTGTGGATATACGGCGAACGCCGATGTAAACGGCGCTCGTAACATTTTAGCGGCGGGGCACGCCGTACTTGCCTGTGGAGGGATGGTGCAGTCAGGCTGCCCGTTGAAGCAGGAACCCACCGAAATGATTCAGGCGACAGCCTGAACGTAGCAGGGATCCACGTCCTTCAGGGTGGGAGGATGTCAACAGGCTGTTGCCTTAGCGCAGAATAAATTGATAACAAATGCTGATATTGGAAATATCTGATTTGCAAATTGTCGTGTTATCGCCAGGCTTTAGGAGGTTAATAACATGGGCAGGATAAGCTCGGGAGGAATGATGTTTAAGGCAATAATGGCAGTCGCCGCTCTGGTCATCGCCACCAGTGCAATGGCGCAGGATGATTTAACCATTAGCAGCCTTGCAAAGGGTGAAACCACCAAAGCAGCGTTTAATCAGATGGTGCAAGGGCATAAGCTGCCTGTCTGGGTAATGAAAGGCGGTACTTATACTCCCGCGCAAACCGTGACATTGGGAGATGAGACGTATCAGGTAATGAGTGCGTGTAAGCCGCATGACTGTGGCTCGCAACGTATCGCTGTGATGTGGTCCGAGAAATCTAATCAGATGACGGGACTGTTCTCGACCATTGACGAGAAAACGTCGCAAGAGAAACTCACCTGGCTGAATGTGAACGATGCGCTTTCGATTGATGGTAAAACGGTGCTGTTCGCGGCGTTGACCGGTAGCCTGGAAAATCATCCGGATGGCTTTAATTTTAAATAATCAACTAACGGAGCCTTTCGGCTCCGTTAGAGAATGATGACAAACGCCAAATTGCCTGATGCGCTGCGCTTATCAGGCCCACACAATCTCTGCAATCTATTGAAATTACATGTTTTGTAGGCCGGATAAGGCGTTCACGCCGCATCCGGCATGAACAACGCCAAATTGCCTGATGCGCTGCGCTTATCAGGCCTACGCAATCTCTGCAATCTATTGAAACTGCATGTTTTGTAGGCCGGATAAGGCGTTCACGCCGCATCCGGCATGAGCAACGCAAAATTGCCTGATGCGCTACGCTTATCAGGCCTACGTAATCTCTGCAATCTATTGAAACTGCATGTTTTGTAGGCCGGATAAGGCGTTCACGCCGCATCCGGCATGAACAACGCCAAATTGCCTGATGCGCTGCGCTTATCAGGCCGACGTAATCTCTGCAATCTATTGAAATTGCATGGTTTTGTAGGCCGGATAAGGCGTTCACGCCGCATCCGGCATGAACAACGCCAAATTGCCTGATGCGCTGCGCTTATCAGGCCGACGTAATCTCTGCAATCTATTGAAACTGCATGTTTTGTAGGCCGGATAAGGCGTTCACGCCGCATCCGGCATGAACAACGCCAAATTGCCTGATGCGCTGCGCTTATCAGGCCTACATAATCTCTGCAATCTATTGAAATTGCATGTTTTGTAGGCCGGATAAGGTGTTCACGCCGCATCCGGCATGAACAACGCCAAATTGCCTGATGCGCTACGCTTATCAGGCCTACGTAATCACTGCAATCTATTGAAATTGCATGTTTTGTAGGCCGGATAAGGCGTTCACGCCGCATCCGGCATGAACAACGCCAAATTGCCTGATGCGCTGCGCTTATCAGGCCTACGTAATCTCTGCAATCTATTGAAATTACATGCTTTTGTAGGCCGGATAAGGCGTTCACGCCGCATCCGGCATGAACAACGCAAAATTGCCTGATGCGCTGCGCTTATCAGGCCGACGTAATCTCTGCAATCTATTGAAATTACATCTTTTTGTCGGCCGGATAAGGCGTTCACGCCGCATCCGGCATGAACAACGCCAAATTGCCTGATGCGCTGCGCTTATCAGGCCTACGCAATCTCTGCAATCTATTGAAATTGTATGTTTTGTAGGCCGGATAAGGCGTTCACGCCGCATCCGGCATGAACAACGCCAAATTGCCTGATGCGCTACGCTTATCAGGCCTGCGTAATCTCTACAATCTGTTGAAATTGTATGGTTTTGTAGGCCGGATAAGGCGTTCACGCCGCATCCGGCATGAACAACGCCAAATTGCCTGATGCGCTACGCTTATCAGGCCTACGTAATCACTGCAATCTATTGAAATTGTATGTTTTGTAGGCCGGATAAGGCGTTCACGCCGCATCCGGCATGAACAACGCGCACGTTGTCAGCAATCTAAATGGAGCCTTTCGGCTCCGTTACTTTATTACGCGGCTTCAACTTTCCGCACTTTCTCCGGCAACTTTACCGGCTTCGTCGCCAGCTCTTCCGGCTCAAAGTCATCAACGTTAATACTGCGTAGACGGCTTTCTTCAGCTTTCACCAGAATGGCGGCTTCATCTTTATCAATCAGCCCTTTCGCCAGCGCGTTGTGCGCCAGTTCATCCAGACGGGTGAACGGCAGATTTTTACCCAGCTCTTTACAGATCCGCTGATGAATCGGGTCGGCTGCAATCACATCTACCAGCGCCTCTTCCAGCAAACCCACCGGATTATGCTCGCTCGGCGTCAGGTACTGACCGCGACCAATACGTGAACGGGTGGCGTTCGGCACTTGTAAAATCTTCGCCACTTTATGATCCAGCTTGTCAGACGGTGCCAGATAATGGCGTCCGGTCGGGAAGATCACCACATTTAGCAGCCCGGCAACCACGCGGTTCGGGAAGTTTTGCAGTAAATCGTCCATCGCCTGTTCAGCCTTATACAGCGCATCCTGTACCCCCCAGTGCACTAGTGGCAGGTCGGCTTCATTGCGTCCTTCATCGTCATAACGCTTCAGAACGGCAGAGGCGAGGTAAAGCTGGCTTAAAATATCACCCAGACGTGCCGAGATGCGCTCACGACGTTTCAGGCTGCCGCCCAGTACCGCCATCGACACATCAGAAAGCAGGGCGAGGTTGGCACTCAGGCGGTTCAGGTGCTGATAATAACGTTTAGTGGCATCGCCGGTTGGCGTGCTGCTGGTTAAACCGTGCGTCAGGCCCAGCCAGAAGCTGCGAACTTTGTTGCTACCGACGTGACCGATATGTTTGAACAGCAGTTTATCGAACGCGTTAACGTCATTGTTTTTCGCCGCTTCCATTTCTTCCAGCACGTACGGATGGCAACGAATCGCCCCCTGGCCGAAGATCATCATACTGCGGGTCAAAATGTTAGCCCCTTCAACGGTGATGGCAATCGGTGCGCCCTGGTAAGCACGCGCCAGGAAGTTGCTCTGCCCGAGCATGATGCCTTTACCCCCGGTGATATCCATCGCATCAATAATCGACTGCTGCCCGCGGTGGGTACAGTGATACTTAACGATAGCCGATAGCACGGCAGGTTTTTCACCTAGCATAATGCCGTAGGTAATCAGCGACGCCGCAGCATCCATCACATAGGCGTTCCCGGCAATACGCGCCAGCGGCTCTTCAATCCCTTCCATCTTACCGATAGATATTTTGAACTGACGGCGAATGTGAGCATACGCGCCGGTTGCCAGCGCCACTGACTTCACGCCGCCGGTTGAGTTGGAAGGCAGGGTGATGCCACGACCCACCGAGAGACACTCCACCAGCATCCGCCAGCCTTGTCCTGCCATTTTCGGTCCACCGATAATGTAATCGATCGGCACGAAGACATCTTTACCGCGCGTCGGCCCGTTCTGGAACGGTACGTTCAGTGGGAAGTGGCGACGACCAATTTTCACGCCTGGCGTGGTGGTCGGGATCAGCGCACAGGTAATGCCTAAATCTTCTGCGTCGCCGAGCAGTTTCTCCGGATCGGAGAGTTTAAACGCCAGACCAAGCACGGTCGCAATCGGTGCCAGCGTAATGTAACGCTTGTTCCAGGTCAGACGCATCCCCAGCACCTGCTGGCCCTGCCATTCACCCATGCAGACTATCCCGGTATCCGGAATCGCGCCCGCATCGGAACCCGCTTCCGGGCTGGTCAGTGCAAAGCAAGGGATCTCCTGACCACGCGCCAGACGCGGCAGATAGTGATTTTTCTGCTCGTCAGTGCCGTAATGTTGCAGCAGCTCGCCCGGACCTAATGAGTTCGGTACGCCGACGGTAATCGCCAGGATCCCGCTCACGCCAGAGAGTTTTTGCAGCACACGAGACTGGGCATAAGCAGAGAACTCAAGCCCGCCGTACTCTTTTTTGATGATCATCGCGAAGAAACGATGTTCTTTCAGATACGCCCACAGCTCTGGCGGTAAATCAGCAAGTTCATGGGTAATCTGGAAATCATTTGCCATCCGGCAGGCTTCTTCTACCGGGCCGTCGAGAAACGCTTGCTCTTCGGCGGTCAGGCGCGGTTGCGGATAGTTATGCAGCTTTTTCCAGTCCGGCTTGCCCTGGAACAAATCGCCTTCCCACCAGGTGGTGCCTGCATCGATCGCTTCTTTCTCCGTGCGCGACATCGGCGGCATCACCTTACGGAAACCACGAAACACCGGCACGGAAATCATCGACTTACGCATAGGCGCAAAGTTAAACGGCACGAGGATAATGGCCAGAGGCACCAGCACCCACGCCGACCACAGACCAGCAACGCCGAGGGCGGCTGTCCAGGCGAGCAAAATCAAACTGCTGATAAATAAGCTCACGCGGTGATAGAACAACGCGCCGAGCAGGACAACCGTAGCGAGAATACTCAAAATCATCATAACGAAAAGCCCCTTACTTGTAGGAGGTCTGACCACTTGTGATGATATGGTTGTAGTGGATGTAAAAATATTTAGCAATGTGTTTACAATATAATTACAACAAGGCTCACATTGTTGCTGTTTTTATCCGCACTTCGGGTCAAAAAGTCCTGGTCATTCCACCTGCCTGTACTTCTCGCTTTTGGCGGTATCCGGTACACTGCATTTTGTCTATTACATTTATGCTGAAGGATATCCTCATGTACCAGGATCTTATTCGTAACGAACTGAACGAAGCGGCAGAAACGCTGGCTAACTTTTTAAAAGATGACGCCAATATTCACGCCATTCAGCGCGCGGCGGTCCTGTTAGCAGACAGCTTTAAAGCCGGTGGCAAAGTGCTTTCCTGCGGCAACGGCGGCTCCCATTGCGACGCCATGCACTTTGCCGAAGAGTTGACCGGTCGCTACCGTGAAAACCGTCCTGGCTATCCGGCGATTGCCATTTCTGACGTTAGTCATATTTCCTGCGTCGGTAACGATTTTGGTTTCAACGATATTTTCTCCCGTTACGTTGAAGCGGTAGGTCGCGAAGGCGATGTGCTGCTGGGGATCTCCACTTCCGGTAATTCTGCAAACGTGATCAAAGCGATCGCGGCAGCGCGTGAGAAGGGAATGAAAGTGATCACCCTGACCGGTAAAGACGGCGGCAAAATGGCCGGTACAGCGGATATTGAAATTCGCGTTCCGCATTTTGGTTATGCCGATCGCATTCAGGAGATTCACATTAAAGTGATCCATATCCTGATCCAGTTAATTGAAAAAGAGATGGTTAAGGCGTAGGCCGGATAAGGCGTTTACGCCGCATCCGGCAATTGTGCGCCGGAGCCGGATGCGCTTACGCTTATCCGGCCTACAAACCTGTGCCGAACGGTAGGCCGGATAAGGCGTTTACGCCGCATCCGGCAATTGTGTGCCGGAGCCGGATGCGCTTACGCTTATCCGGCCTACAAACCTGTGCCTGAACGGTAGGCCGGATAAGGCGTTTACGCCGCATCCGGCGGTTGTGCGCTGATGCCGGATGCGCTTACGCTTATCCGGCCTACAAACCTGTGCCGAACGGTAGGCCGGATAAGGCGTTTACGCCGCATCCGGCGGTTGTGCGCCGGAGCCGGATGCGCTTACGCTTATCCGGCCTACAAACCTGTGCCTGAACGGTAGGCCGGATAAGGCGTTCACGCCGCATCCGGAGGTTGTGTGCCGGTGCCGGATGCGCTTACGCTTATCCGGCCTACAAATCTGTGCCTGAACGGTAGGTCGGATAAGGCGTTCACGCCGCATCCGGCGGTTGTACGCAGGTGCCGGATGCGCTTACGCTTATCCGGCCTACAAACCTGTGCCGAACGGTAGGCCGGATAAGGCGTTCACGCCGCATCCGGCGGTTGTGCGCCGGAGCCGGATGCGCTTACGCTTATCCGGCCTACAAACCTGTGCCGAACGGTAGGCCGGATAAGGCGTTTACGCCGCATCCGGCAGTTGTACGCAGGTGCCGGATGCGCTTACGCTTATCCGGCCTGAAAATTTTTAAATCAATCTTCGCCGGGGGCTATGCGCTCCCGCTGCTGTGGAGGTTACTTATGTGCGAATTGCTCGGGATGAGCGCTAACGTCCCTACCGATATCTGCTTTAGTTTCACCGGGCTGGTGCAGCGTGGTGGTGGAACCGGGCCACATAAAGATGGCTGGGGCATTACCTTTTACGAAGGTAAGGGCTGTCGCACATTTAAAGATCCACAACCCAGCTTTAATTCCCCCATCGCCAAACTTGTCCAGGACTACCCAATAAAATCCTGTTCGGTTGTGGCTCATATTCGCCAGGCAAATCGGGGTGAGGTAGCGCTGGAAAATACTCACCCGTTTACTCGCGAGCTATGGGGGCGCAACTGGACTTATGCCCATAACGGGCAACTGACGGGCTATAAATCACTGGAAACCGGCAACTTTCGCCCGGTCGGTGAAACCGACAGCGAAAAAGCCTTTTGCTGGCTGCTGCATAAATTAACGCAGCGTTACCTGCGCACGCCGGGCAATATGGCGGCGGTGTTTAAATATATCGCTTCACTGGCAGAAGAGCTGCGGCAGAAGGGGGGCTTCAACATGCTGCTTTCGGACGGACGCTATGTCATGGCGTATTGCTCGACTAATCTGCACTGGATCACCCGCCGCGCACCGTTTGGCGTGGCAACGTTGCTGGATCAGGATGTGGAAATCGACTTCAGCTCGCAGACCACACCGAATGATGTGGTCACGGTGATTGCGACACAGCCGCTGACGGGCAATGAAACCTGGCAAAAGATTATGCCAGGCGAATGGCGCTTATTTTGCCTCGGGGAGCGTGTAGTTTGATGCCAGTTGTGGCTGAACCACTTCGTGGCTTAAAGGCTTGCTGACCACGTAACGGCCATTGACCACAGAAACGGTCGGTGGCTTACGGGTTTGCTCAAAGTAGTCGTAGCCTGGCTTCAGCTGCTCCCAGAAGTCCTTAAAGTTGGAATATTTATGGCGCTGCATATTGGCGTCGGTCATGCGGAACGGATAAATACTCACTTGCACTCTCGGCTGACCAAACACCAGCGCACCAGTAACGAACTGGAATATTTCATCAATACCCTGATTGGTCATTGCGTAGCAGCCGATGGAAACACAATCGCCGTGGATCATCAGGTATTTCCCTTCATAACCATGCGCACGGTCATAGGCATTGGGGAAACCAATATTAATCGCTTTGTAGTAACGACTGTTCGGTTTTAACTGATTACGCTGGACGCTATAAAATCCTTCCGGGCTTTTGAAATCCCCCTGACGCTGTTTTGGCCCTAAACCGCCGGAATATTTACAGATTTTATAACTGTCGAGCAGCTGATATTGCTCGCCCATTTTGACGTAGAGATCGAGCGTACGCTCTTCCTTGAAGATCTGGATGTAGACAGGAGAGCCCATCAACTGCTGCTTATACTCTTTGCTCACTGGCGTGGTCGATCTACTGCTGCCCAGCAAACCGGCAAACGAAACGCACGGGATCAACAACATCGCAAGAATTAATGCGATTTTACGCATACTGCTTATTCCTTGATAAAACGGTTACACACGCCAGGACGGCAAAATAGATCCCAAATCGGAATAATCTGGATTTGGATGGCTCACATTATCACCAAAAGGGTTTTACGCAAACCTGTCGGCGCAGGGTTTACAAATTTCATCGGAAGCGGGCTTTACCCAAAGAGCGCCACGTGAGTTCCAGTTCTCTCAAATCGTAAAAGTTTATCGGTAAGTTTGTAAATCAGGATCCAGTCCGGTTCGACATGAGCATCGCGATAACCTTTCCATGAACCTTGCAGCGGGTGGTCTTTATAAACAGCTGGAAGCGGTAAAGTATTATTGATAAGAAGCGTCATAAGATATTTCAATTTATTCATATCCTTATGACGCTTTTGTGCAAGTTTTACATCCTTTGAAAATTGTCCCGAGTATTCAATATCCCTTTGAATCATATTTAAATTCCTAATTTATCAAATAAATCATCGGCGTCTTTGGCCTTATGAACATCAATGCCAGCTTCGCTGTTTTTAATTGATTGAATGGTTAATTGATTAGGCTCGCGTAAATCAAACGGCAATGCCTTTTCACGCGCGACCTTTGTGAGGGTTATGCGAACCAGGTCAGAGATGGTCAGCCCCATCCCGGCCAGTACGTCCGCCGCCTGATTCTTCAAATCCTCATCGATTCGGGCGCGAACAAATGCGTTAGCAGCCATTGGGGTAACTCCTGTGCTGTATATTTATTCAGCTTGAATTGTAGCTCAAATGAGCAACAGCGACAATCCATGAGTAATTTAATAAACGGATGTTTTTACATAATTAACTGAAATATATTTATTAATTTTATAATAATGGTTTATTAAGTTTGTTCATGTACGGGCCGGGATACACTGCAACATCAATGCATGACCAGCCATTATTGAGAATATCTTTGCCGTCGATTCCCTCTTTTGTGTTGTTGGGATTACTGTTGCTTTGCTTGCCGTTTTCTTCATTTGCCAGCGCCACTGCATCACATATCTCTTTTAGCTACGCTGCCCGCCAGCGGATGCAAAACCGTGCGCGTTTTTTAAAACAGTACCAAACCCAGCTGAAAAAACAGGCCAGCTACGTTGTAGAAGGCAATGCTGAAAGCAGAAGGGCACTGCGTCAGCACAACCGTGAACAAATTAAACAGCACCCCGAATGGTTTCCTGCGCCACTTAAGGCAAGCGACCGGCGCTGGCAGGCGCTCGCAGAAAACAATCATTTCCTCAGCAGCAACCACCTGCATAACATCACCGAAGTGGCGATTCACCGCCTGGAACAGCAACTTGGCAAACCTTACGTCTGGGGCGGCACGCGGCCCGATCAAGGTTTCGACTGTAGCGGGTTGGTTTTTTATGCCTACAACAAGATCCTTGAGGCGAAGCTCCCGCGCACGGCCAATGAGATGTATCACTATCGGCGGGCGACCATTGTGGCGAATAACGATCTGCGCCGGGGAGATTTGCTGTTTTTCCATATTCACAGCCATGAGATTGCTGACCATATGGGGGTATATCTGGGCGATGGACAATTTATTGAGTCGCCACGCACGGGTGAAGCCATTCGGATAAGTCGGTTAGCCGAACCTTTCTGGCAGGATCATTTTTTGGGCGCGCGCCGGATTCTGACGGAAGAGACGATTTTGTAGGCCGGATAAGGCGTTCGCGCCGCATCCGGCGGTTGTGCGCAGGTGCCGGATGCGCTTACGCTTATCCGGCCTACAAACCTGTGCCTGAACGGTAGGCCGGATAAGGCGTTCACGCCGCATCCGGCGGTTGTGCGCTGATGCCGGATGCGCTTACGCTTATCCGGCCTACAAACCTGTGCCTGAATGGTAGGCCGGATTAGGCATTCGCGCCGCATCCGGCGGTTGTGCGCCGATGCCGGATGCGCTTACGCTTATCCGGCCTACAAACCTGTGCCTGAATGGTAGGCCGGATAAGGCGTTCACGCCGCATCCGGCAATTGTGCGCAGGTGCCGGATGCGACGCTGACACGTCTTATCATGCCTACAAGTCTGTGCATTTTTTGCGAGCCGCTTTCCCGATATAACACAACTTCATTGTCGACCTTTCCTTTTCTTCTTACTGTTGAGAAAAAGGAGTCGCTATGTCTGAATATCGTCGTTATTACATCAAGGGGGGAACATGGTTTTTCACTGTAAATTTACGGAATCGTCGAAGCCAACTTTTGACCACCCAGTGCCAGACACTCCGTAACGCCATTATTAAAGTTAAGCAGGCCAGACCTTTTAAAATTAACGCCTGGGTAGTTTTGCCAGAACATATGCACTGTATCTGGACATTACCCGAAAGCGATGATGATTTTTCCTCTCGCTGGCGGGAGATTAAAAAACAGTTCACTCAAACTTGCGGATTGAAAAATATCTGGCAGCCGCGTTTTTGGGAACACACCATCCGCAATACCAAAGATTATAGGCATCATGTTGATTATATTTATATAAACCCAGTAAAACATGGTTGGGTAAAGCAAGTGAGTGATTGGCCATTCTCAACGTTCCATCGCGATGTCGCGCGAGGGTTATATCCCATCGATTGGGCGGGAGATATAACGGATTTTAGTGCCGGGGAGCGTATCATTTTATAATTGTGCACCGCATCCGGCAATTGTGCGCCGGTGCCGGATGCGCTTACGCTTATCCGGCCTACAAACCTGTGCCTGAACGGTAGGCCGGATAAGGCGTTTACGCCGCATCCGGCAGTTGTGCGCCGGTGCCGGATGCGCTCACGCTTATCCGGCTTACAAACCTGTGCCTGAACGGTAGGCCGGATAAGGCGTTTACGCCGCATCCGGCAGTTGTGTGCCGGTGCCGGATGCGCTCACGCTTATCCGGCCTACAAACCTGTGCCGAACGGTAGGCCGGATAAGGCGTTTACGCCGCATCCGGCAGTTGTGCGCCGGAGCCGGATGCGCTCACGCTTATCCGGCCTACAAACCTGTGCCTGAACGGTAGGCCGGATAAGGCGTTTACGCCGCATCCGGCGGTTGTGCGCAGGTGCCGGATGCGCTCACGCTTATCCGGCCTACAAACCTGTGCCTGAATGGTAGGCCGGATAAGGCGTTTACGCCGCATCCGGCAATTGTGCGCCGATGCCAGTGCCGGATGTTTACATCAACGCCCCCATAATCTTCAACTCCAGCTCATCCGGCACCTCGTTATACGACAGCACATGCAGCCCCGGCGCAAACAACCTTGCATAACGCGCCAGCAAAGGACGCAGTTGCGGCGGCACCAGTAGCACTGGGTCTTTCCCCGCCGCTTTCATCTGCTCCTTCACCTGCGGCATCGTACTTTGGAACTGGTTGAGCATATTCGGGTCTACCGGCACGCTGTCGAGCATCACTTTGCCGCCCTGTTGCACCTGACTCACCACATTGGTCAGCAGATTTTCCAGCTCATTATTCAGCGTATACACCGCCAGCTCCTGCTTGCGCACGAACGGATGGGTAATGCTGCGCCGTAGCGCCAGACGTACATCGGCTGCCAGCAGAATATGATCTTTAGTTACCGCGCTACTGGCGACCAGCACGGTGGCGATGGTCACAATATCGCGTAGGGAAACCTCTTCGGTCAGCAGCGCCCGGTACACTTTCAGCAACTGACTGTAATTCAGCGCGGAGCTCAAATCTTCTGCCAGTCGCGGTGCCATCGATGACAAACGGTTATGCAGCTGCGTAATGTCATCATAGTTAAATAAATCAGGAATATAGCTGCGCACAATCTTATTCACATGGGTGGCAATTACGCTGGCGCTGTCAATTACCTGATACCCCATATTCAGCGCCTTCGCTTTTTGCGCGGGCTGAATCCAGGTGACCGGCATGCCATAAGCCGGGTCGTTTCCCAGCACGCCGTCAATCTCGCCATAGGTTTCGCTGGAGGGGAGCGCCATCAGTTTATCAGCCGGAATATCCGCTTCATCGGCCTTAATGCCGTTGATGAAAATGGCGTACTGGCTGGGCTTGAGGCGGAAATTTTCCCGAATGCGGATTTCCGGCAGCAGCACGCCGTTGCCATCAGAAATCACCTGCCGCACACCGCGAATACGCTGGGTGAGCGGATTACCCTGCGCTTTATCCACCAGCGCTACCAGTTTGTAGCCAAGGCTTAAACTGATTGGCTCAATCAGTGGAATCGTCTCCCAACTGACCTGTTGCTCGCTGGTTTCAGTGATGGTGCGGGTCAGCGTTTCAAGGCTTTTCCCTTCTACCTCTGCCGCTTGTGGGCGCTTGCTCATCCTCCAGCCAGTAAAACCAAGCAGGGCGCTGAACAGCAAAAATGGCAGATGCGGCATCCCTGGCACTACCGCCAGCACAAACATTATTCCGGTGGCGGTGTAGAGCACTGACGGGCTTGCCAGCAGCTGGTGGCGCACATCATGGGCGATATCGCCGTTGTCGCTGACGCGGGTGACGATAATCGCCGCCGCAGTGGAGAGCAGCAGAGAAGGGATCTGCGCCACCAGTCCGTCACCGATGGTCATCAGCACATACTGCTGGAAAGCGGCGTCGGCACTCAGGTTGTATTTGAAGATCCCAATACAAACACCGCCGATCAGGTTGATCGCCAGAATCATCATCCCGGCGATGGCATCCCCACGCACAAACTTCGACGCCCCGTCCATCGCGCCGTAGAAATCAGCCTCGCTGGCAACGTCCTTACGCCGGGTTTGCGCCTGCGCCTGGTTGATCAATCCGGCGTTAAGATCGGCGTCAATCGCCATCTGTTTGCCGGGCATCGCGTCCAGGGTAAAGCGGGCAGAAACCTCGGAAATACGCTCGGCCCCTTTGGTGACAACGATAAAGTTGATGATCATCAAGATGATAAACACCACAAAGCCGACGACAAAGTTGCCGCCAATCACCACCTGACCAAACGACTCAATCACTTTACCCGCCGCGCCCGCGCCGAGATGCCCGTGCAGCAGCACCACGCGCGTGGAGGCGACGTTGAGCGTCAGGCGCATTAAGGTGGTGATCAGCAAAATGGTCGGGAACAGGCTGAATTCCAGCGGTCGTTTCGCTGATACCGCCACCAGCAGCACCATCACCGCCAGCACAATGTTGAAGGTGAACAGAATATCCAGCAGAGCAGGCGGCAGCGGCAAAATGATCATCGCCAGAATACACAGGATCACCAACGGCACGCCGAGATTGCCGCCGCGCAGCAGCGCGAGGAACGATTTAGTTGTTTTCGTCATCCAGTTTAAGTACCTCTTTGGGAATGGAAATATGTCTGTTCAGGGCAGGACGCGGCTGTGCGCCATCGCGCCAGTGCTTCATTTGCAGGACGTAGGTCAGAACGTGGGCGATGGCCCGGTAAAGCTGAAAAGGAATTTGCTGGTTCACCTGGGTGGTGTAGTAAACCGAGCGTGCCAGCCGTGGAAACTCCACCACTTCCACCTGATTTTCGGCGGCGACCTGGCGAATATAGAGGGCGATCTCATCGGTGCCTTTGGCGACAACAAACGGCGCGGCAGCGCGCGACTGGTCATACTGCAACGCCACGGCATAATGCGTTGGGTTGGTGATAACCACGTTGGCTTTCGGCACAACTTTGCGGATTTGTCCCATCGCCAGTTGCCGTTGCAACCGCCGCACGCGCGCCTTCACTTCCGGCTTGCCTTCCTGATTTTTGTACTCTTCTTTCAGCTCCTGTTTGGTCATCTTTAGCCCTTTGGTAAACAGGGCTTTCGCCAACGGCACGTCGATAAGCGCAAAGAAGATAAACAGGATGACAAAGTTACGCATCACGCTGGCGTAGATCGATAAACCATCATTAATCGCCAGTTTGAACGGCAGCGCCTGGAGACCGATAAAGGTGGCAAAGTTGTTGCGCAGGCTGATCCATAGCATTACCAGTATAACTACCGATTTCACCGTCATCTTCCCCGTTTCCACCAGATGTTCACTGGAAAACAGCCGCCCAATGCCTTTTAACGGACTGATTTTGCTGAAATCCGGGAGGATTTTTTTCGGTAAGAATAGCAAGCCGCCAGGCACCAGCGAAGAAAGTAGCGCGGCGGCAGGCATCGGCAACAAGGTGAGAATAAATTTACCGAGGATCAGCAGGTGATGACGCAGAAACTGGCTGATCACCTCCGGATTATTAATCTCCTGCGCGTACTGATGCACACTGATAAAACTCTCGCGCACAAAATCGGCATACCACGGGAAACTGCTGGAGATCACTACAAATGCCGCAAACAGGCTCGCCGCCAGCCCCATATCCTTCGAGCGCGGCAGTTGCCCTTCTTCGCGCGCTTTACGCAGCTTTTGCGCCGAGGGCTTCTCTGTTTTTTCTTCGCTGCTACTATCTGCCATAATGACCTTTTAGCGCGTCGAGTTGTTGCAGAACAAAATTCGCCAGATGCAGATAATGATCCGGCAGGTTGTAAAGCAGGGTGGCAAAGCAGACCAACCCCGCCAGCATGTTGATGGGAAAGCCCAGCGAAAAGAGGTTTAGCGGCGGTGCAATGCGGTTGAGCAGACCAAAGCAGCCTTGCACAATCAGCATGATAAAGGTGGTGGGGAGTGCCAGCAGCATCGCGGAAGCCAGCACCCAGCTAAAGGCCAGCGCGATGGTCCGCAGGGATTGTGGATGCAGCGCGTTGCCAATCGGCCAGTAAGTGAAGCCCTTGAACAACACGCTTACCAGCAGCAGATGCCCGTCCATGGCAAAAAACAGCAGGATAGCGTAGACGTTGATAAGCTCTGCCAGCACGGTCGTCGATGCGCCGCTGCTTGGGTCGTTCATCACCGCCATGCTCATCCCCATATTGAACGAGAGGATCTGTCCGGCCAGTTGCAGTGCCAGAAACAGAAACTGAAACATTAGCCCGAACAACATACCCCATAAAATTTGTTCCAACGTCAGGATCAGGCTGTTGAGCGAAAGCAGGTCGTGGGGAAGGGGATGCGGGATCAAGGGCGTGATGATCATCGCCAGTGCCAGCGACAAAATGATCCGCACGCGCACGGTCAAGGCGCTGTTATCCAGTACCGGCACATAGCGCAGAAACGCCATAATGCGCACGAAGGGAAACCACAGCCCCAACGCCAGATCCATCAGTTGCGTAACGTCGCTTGTGCGCATCTTAATGAACCAGCAAGGCGGCCTGGGTAAACAGATGAATGCACAGGTCATGCAACTGGATAATCATCCATTTGCCGCACACGCCCAGCACCACCAGCGTGACAATCAGCCTCGGCAAAAAGCTCAGGGTCTGTTCGTTAATCTGCGTTACAGCCTGGAACACACTCACCAGCAGGCCGACCAACAAACTCGGCACTACCAGTACCGAAACCAGCAAAATCACCACCTTAATGCCGCTGGCGACAATGTCAGCGGCTGCGTCAATAGTCAACATAATCAGCCCAGCCCCAGCCCGCGAATGCTGGTGGTGAGCGTGCCGATGGTCAGCGACCAGCCGTCGATCAGCACAAACAGCATCAGCTTAAACGGCAGCGAGACAATCAGTGGCGACAACATCATCATCCCCATTGCCATCAACACGCTGGCGACAATCAGGTCGATAACCAGAAACGGGATGTAAATCATAAAGCCAATCTGGAAGGCGGTTTTCAGCTCGCTCAACACATAGGCGGGCACCACGATGGAGAGATCCTGGTCGGCGGCATTGCCCTTTGCGCCACCGATAGTCATGATTTGCGCCATCGCTTTTTTATCGGTCTGCGCCAGCATAAAGCGTTTCAGCGGCGTCGCGGCGGTGCTTAACGCATCGGTCAGGGTAATCTGATCGTTTTCAAACGGCACCACCGCGTGGTCGTAAATATTAATCCAGATAGGGCGCATCACCAGCATGGTGAGTGCCAGCGCAATGCCAATCAGGATTCGGTTAGGCGGCGTTTGTTGCAGCCCCAGCGCCTGGCGCAGCAGCGACAGCACGATAATAAAGCGTGTGAAGCAGGTCATCATCAGCACCATCGTCGGCAGCAAACCGACGAGGGTCATCAGAATCAGCACCTGAATTTTGACGCTGTACTCCTGGGTGTTGCCGTGGGTGACCACGTTAAGCAGCGCAATATCGCCGCCCTGGGCCAACGCCAGCGGCGCAACTGCCAGCAGCGCAAGGCCGAGCGTCAATTGAGTGCGGCGTTTCATGGCGCCAGATCGTTGATATCGCGGGTGTTAAACTCCAGCACGCGCAGGCCGTACTTCTCGTTGACCACCACCACTTCCGCTTTACCCAGCAGGATATTGTTTACTTTGATATCCAGCGGCTCCCCGGCGAGTTTATCCAGCTCAACCACTGTGTCGTCGTCGATGTTGAGTAGGTCGGCTAACATAATCTCCACCGACGACACTTCCAGCGTTAACGTGACCGGAATGCGTTTTAGCAGCGTCATCGAGTCGGAAAAGCGGTCTTCCAGGCGGGTGACCAGCGTATCGGCGTCGGCAGATTTCGCTACAGATGTCACTTCATCAGTGAGGCCAAAATCCTCGGCTAAAATATCTTCTTGCTTACTCATGGCTATTCTCATTTTTGCCCGCCAGATCCGACAAAAACAACTTGTCTTTGTCTTCCACAATCAGGGCGGTAAATAATTCAGATTGCCCAATCGCTACCGGGAATGTTTCCCCCAGTGAAATGGGTAAAATATCCCCGGCTTTTATCTGCGTCAGGTCGGCAACATTCAGCGACAGCTCAGCAATTTTGACGTTCAGGGTCAGCGGCAGGGAGCGGATGATTTCTTTAATCAACGCTGGTTTATTTACCGATTTCGCCACCTGCTGCGGTTTATTGTGTTCGCTGTGGCGAATCAGATTTAAAATAAAATCGGTATGGGCATCGTCGAGCAAAATATGAAAACAGCTCTCTTCATCGCCCGCGAGGGTAAAGGTTAACTGATATGCCCAGTGGGTGATCACCGTGCTGCTGTCGAGTTTTAATTTCAGCGCGATACCCGAAGTTTGCAGATTAAATATCAGCGTGCAGATATCCAGCGCAAGGCGGTTTTTTAACCGCGTTTCGGTTTTGGTCGGTAACCCGTCATGAGATTTAGCCTCTTCGAGAGAAGACTCCAGACCATAAAAATTACCCAGCAGCATTAACAGTAATGAACGATCAATATCAAATGCCAGGTGTCCGACCTGAGAAACCATCAGTTCGGCGTTTTTATTAATAGTATCCATTTCGCAACCAATCTTTTTTAAGGTGATATTGCTGCGATGTTTTTTGAGAAAGTAACTGCCAAGATGTGAATCAATAACATCAAAATTCCCCGTAAACAGGGTCGGCAGGCGATGGTAGGGGCGTCCGAGCCGATTACCTTCTAATTTAAAGATGCCTGGCGTTTTACTGTACTTCAGCATGGCTTACTTTCTCTGCTGTAATGGTATGGATGTTTCTGTGCACGCAAATCCGGCAGTGACACAAAGGTGAGGTATTAAATAGAGGGGGCGTGAAAGGGGCAAATTATTAATAGGGTGAAAAAATAATTAAATTATTAATGGGTGAGATATCGGGCATCGGTGCACAATTGCCGGATGCGGCGTAAACGCCTTATCCGGCCTACGGTCCGGTTTTGTAGGCCGGATAAGCGTAAGCGCATCCGGCACCAGCGCACTGGCGCAGGCATGGTGTTACATGTAACTCATTGTTCATAAACAAATAATATTATTATTATCGTTTAATTCGAATTTGTTAATCCCGCCGGTGATACGCTTCAGAACATCCTGTTTTCTGTCGCTACTGATATCGTTCACCCTATGTCTGAACTTATTGCAACTGCCGCTTCCAGCATTAACGCTTTTACTCTGGCAAAGCGTGTCGCCGCTTTTAACGTGCCGGTGCTCATTCAGGGCGAAACCGGCGCGGGCAAAGAATGCGTGGCGAAATATATTCATACTGTAGCCTTTGGTGAAAATGAAAACGCGCCCTATATCGGCGTGAACTGCGCGGCGATCCCGGAAAACATGCTGGAGGCTACGTTATTTGGCTACGACAAAGGCGCATTTACTGGCGCAATTGCCAGCGTACCTGGGAAAATGGAACTGGCCAATAACGGCACTTTATTACTCGATGAAATTGGCGATATGCCACTGGCATTACAGGCCAAAATATTACGCGTATTACAGGAACAACAGGTTGAGCGATTAGGCAGCAACCGACAAATTAAACTCAATTTTCGCCTGATTGCCTGCACCAATAAAAACCTCGAACAGGAGGTTGCCACCGGACGTTTTCGTGAAGATCTCTATTATCGTCTGGCAGTCATTCCTATTACCATGCCGCCGCTGCGAGAACGTCTGAACGATATTATTCCGCTGGCAGAGTCATTCATTAAAAAATACTCCACGGTGCTGGTAAAAAATATCACCCTTTCAGAATCTACCCGCCGGGCGCTGCTTAATTACCGCTGGCCGGGTAATGTTCGCCAACTGGAAAACACTATTCAGCGTGGGATGATCTTAAACCGCGACGGCGTTATTTACCCGGACGCCTTAGGCCTGCCAGAAACTGACGTGACCGAACATACAGAACTGCAATGGCATATTCAGCCAATTTTACAACTGAGCGAAACCAGCGATTTAGGTCAGCACGGACGTAGCGCTCAATATCAATATATCGCCGACCTGATGCGTAAATATCAGGGCAACCGCAGCAAAATCGCCGACCTGTTAGGTATTACCCCGCGCGCACTGCGCTATCGGCTGGCCTCCATGCGTAAGCAAGGAATCGAAGTTTTCTCCTGACCTGGAAGTTAAAAATGAGCATTACCACAATCAACAGCACTATGCAGGCGCAAATCATGCAGGATGTGCAACGGATGCAGGCCAACGCCCAGGCACCAGTGCTGCCCGCCATGACCTTCAGTTCCATGAATCCAGATGTTTCGTTCAACCGCATTATGCAGGGCATGCTCGGCCACGTTGACCAGTTTCAGCAAGTGGCGGAGCAGCAGCAAACGGCGATCGACATGGGCAAAAGCGATGATCTGGCCGGGGCGATGATCGCCAGCCAGCAGGCCTCGCTCTCTTTCTCCGCGTTGGTTCAGGTGCGCAATAAAATCGCCACCGGGTTTAATGACCTGATGAGTATGTCGATCTAACACTATGAATGAACTGATCAAAAAGTTTACCCAGGCACTTCCGGCGTTTCGTTTTCGCCTTGACGGCAACAAACGCTGGGCGCTGATGGCAGGGCTTGCCGTGGCGGTGACGGCGATTATCGTCAGCGTGCTGTGGACCGGCAATCGCGGCTACGTCTCGCTCTACGGACGCCAGGAAAATCTGCCCGTGTCTCAGATTGTCACGGTGCTGGATGGCGAAAAACTGACCTACCGCATCGATCCACAAAGCGGGCAGATTCTGGTGCCGGAAGAGGCGCTCTCGAAAACGCGCATGACCCTTGCCGCCAAAGGCGTGCAGGCGATCTTGCCCAGCGGCTACGAGCTGATGGACAAAGACGAAGTGCTCGGCAGTAGCCAGTTCGTGCAGAACGTGCGCTACAAACGCAGCCTCGAAGGGGAACTGGCGCAGAGCATCATGTCGCTGGACGCGGTGGAGAGCGCGCGGGTGCATCTGGCGCTCAATGAAGAAAGCTCGTTTGTGGTTAGCGATGAGCCACAAAACAGTGCTTCGGTGGTGGTGCGGTTGCACTACGGCGCGAAGCTGAATATGGACCAGGTCAACGCCATTGTACATCTGGTTTCCGGCAGTATTCCGGGGCTGCACGCCAGCAAAGTGAGTGTGGTTGATCAGGCGGGTAACTTGCTGACAGACGGCATTGGCGCGGGCGAGGCGGTTTCTGCCGCTACCCGTAAACGCGATCAGATCCTCAGAGATATTCAGGATAAAACCCGCGCCAGCGTGGCGAACGTGCTGGATTCGCTGGTCGGCGTGGGCAATTACCGCGTCAGCGTGATGCCGGATCTTGACCTCAGCACCATCGACGAAACCCAGGAACACTACGGCGATGCACCGAAACTTAACCGTGAAGAAAGCGTGCTGGACAGTGATACTAATCAGGTGGCGATGGGCGTGCCCGGTTCGCTCAGCAACCGCCCGCCGGTTGCAGCTAATCAAATAACCAATGGCGCGACGCCAGCCGACGAAAATCGCTCGCCAGAAGCGTTGTCGAAACATAGCGAAAGCAAGCGCGACTACTCATACGACCGTAGCGTCCAGCATATTCAGCATCCAGGCTTCGCGGTGAAACGCCTTAATGTAGCGGTGGTACTCAACCAAAGCGCCCCGGCGCTGAAAAACTGGAAGCCGGAGCAGACCACGCAACTGACCGCGCTGCTGAACAATGCAGCGGGTATCAACACCCAGCGCGGCGACAATCTCACGTTATCGTTGCTCAACTTTGTGCCGCAGGTAGCTCCGGTCGAACCGGTGATCCCGCTGTGGAAAGATGACAGCGTACTGGCGTGGGTACGGCTGATTGGCTGTGGCCTGCTGGCACTGTTGTTGCTGTTCTTTGTGGTGCGCCCACTGATGAAACGGCTCACCACAGTGCGAGCGCCGGTTATCGCAGAAGCGGAAGCCGTCAGCGAACCGTGGATCGCTATGCCGGAAGAGGAGCGTAAAAACGTCGATCTGCCGTCGCTACCCGGCGATGACAGCCTGCCGTCCCAAAGTTCCGGCCTCGAAGTGAAGCTCGAGTTCCTGCAAAAACTGGCCATGAGCGACACCGATCGCGTCGCCGAAGTTCTCAGACAATGGATTACCAGCAATGAGCGAATTGACAATAAATAAGAGCAACAGCTACCTGGAACAGGCGGCAATCCTGCTGCTGTGTCTGGGCGAAGAAGCGGCGGCGACGGTGATGCAAAAACTCAGCCGCGAAGAAGTGGTGCGCCTGAGCGAAAACATGGCGCGACTCTCTGGCGTCAAAACCAGCATGGCGCGCAAAGTGATCAATAACTTTTTTGATGAGTTCCGCGAGCAAAGTGGGATCAACGGCGCATCGCGTTCCATGTTGCAGAGCATTCTCAACAAAGCACTGGGAAGCGAGATCGCCAGCAGTGTGATCAACGGTATCTATGGCGATGAAATCCGCTCACGGATGGCGCGCCTGCAATGGGTGGAACCGCGCCAGCTGGCGATGCTGATCTCCGAAGAGCATCTGCAATTGCAGGCGGTGTTTCTCGCGTTTCTGACGCCGGAAATCTCGGCGGCGGTGTTGTCCTATCTCAACGAATCGGTACAAAACGAAATTCTCTATCGGGTGGCGAAGCTCAACGACGTCAACCGCGACGTGGTGGATGAACTGGACCGCCTGATCGAACGTGGCCTGTCGGTGCTTTCGGAACACGGCTCGAAGGTGAAAGGCATCAAACAGGCGGCAGATATCGTCAACCGCTTCCAGGGCAACCAGCAGGTGATCCTCGACCAGATGCGCGAACGCGATGAAGACGTGCTGGAGCAGCTTCAGGATGAAATGTACGACTTCTTTATCCTCAGCCGCCAGAACGAAGAGGTGCGCCGACGCCTGCTTGACGAAGTGCCGATGGAAGACTGGGCGGTGGCGCTGAAAGGCACCGAAGCCCTGCTGCGCCGTTCCATTTACGCGGTAATGCCAAAACGCCAGGTGCAGCAACTGGAAGCGATCACCGCGCGTCTTGGGCCGGTGCCGGTCAGTCGTATCGAACAGATCCGCCGCGAAATCATGGGTATCGCCCGTGAACTGGAAGAGGCGGGTGAACTTCAGCTACAGCTCTTTGCGGAACAGACGGCAGAGTAACCCATGACCATTGAAATACTGCGCGGGCGCTACCGCCTGCATCGTTTCCCGCCGCGCCAGCATGCGGTAGCCGGAGAACCGCTCACCGCCAGCATCAGCGCCGCCGATTACCAGCGTCAGTTGATGGACGGTTTTCAGGAAGGGCTGCAAAAAGGGTTTGCCCAGGGAATGGCCGAAGGCCAGGAGCAGGGCTTTAGCGAAGGTCATCAGCAAGGTTTTGCCGAGGGGCGACGCCAGGGCTACACCGAAGGCAGCCTCGCCGGGCAGCAGGAAGGGCGCAAACAGTTTATTGAGGCGGCGCAACCGCTGGAAGCCATCAGCGGAAAAGTGAACGACTTCCTCGCCCATATCGAACGCAAACAGCGGGAAGATTTGCTGCAACTGGTGGAAAAAGTCACCCGCCAGGTGATCCGCTGCGAACTGGCGCTGCAACCGACGCAGTTACTGGCGCTGGTGGAAGAGGCGCTGGCGGCCTTCCCGGCGATGCCGGAAACCCTGCAAGTGATGCTGAGCACGGAAGAGTTTAACCGCCTGCGCGACGCGGTGCCGGAAAAGGTCAACGAATGGGGGCTGATGCCTTCGCCTGATTTGCCGCCGGGCGAATGCCGGGTGATTACCGACAAATCTGAACTGGATATCGGCTGTGAGCATCGCCTTGAACAATGCATGACCGCGCTGAAAGAAACCCTCACGCCGGAGTCGCAGGGTGAGTGATTTTTCTGCGTTCGATAACGCCCTGCGCTCGCTGGAGTCGATCCCGCTGGCCCGCGTCGCCGGGCGGCTGGTGCGCCTTAACGGCATCCTGCTGGAGAGCGTCGGCTGCCCGCTAATGACCGGGCAGCTGTGCCGCATCGAAAGCGCCAATCACACGCTTATCGACGCGCAGGCCGTAGGCTTTAATCGCGACATCACTTACTTAATGCCGTTTAAACAGCCGGTCGGCCTGATGGCAGGCGCGCGCGTCTTCCCGGAAGAGAAAGCCCACGACATCCTGATTGGCGAAAGCTGGTTAGGCCGCGTGGTGAATGGCCTCGGCGAACCGCTGGATGGCAAAGGCCGCCTGAACGGCAACGACCTTCTGCCGCCGCTGCCGCCGTCGGTCAATCCCTTAACCCGCCGTTCGGTGGACGAACCGCTGGACGTGGGCGTGAAAGCGATCAACGGCCTGCTGACCATCGGCAAAGGCCAACGCGTTGGGCTAATGGCGGGCAGCGGCGTCGGGAAAAGCGTGCTGCTGGGGATGATCACCCGCCAGACCAAAGCCGACATTGTGGTGGTCGGGTTGATTGGCGAACGCGGGCGCGAAGTGAAAGAGTTTATTGACCACTCGCTGGGTGCGGACGGGCTGGCGAAGTCCATCGTCGTTGTCGCGCCTGCCGATGAATCGCCGCTGATGCGCCTGAAAGCCACCGAACTGTGTCATTCCATCGCCGCCTGGTTTCGTGACCGCGGGCATCACGTTTTACTGCTGGTGGATTCCCTCACCCGCTACGCGATGGCGCAGCGGGAAATTGCCCTCTCGCTGGGTGAACCGCCCGCCACCAAAGGTTATCCACCATCGGCATTCGGCATGATCCCTAAACTGGTCGAGAGCGCAGGCAACAGCGAAAGCGCGGGATCTATGACCGCCATCTACACCGTGCTGGCAGAAGGTGACGACCAGCAAGATCCGATTGTCGACTGCGCCCGCGCGGTGCTGGACGGGCATATCGTATTAACCCGCAAACTGGCAGAAGCGGGGCACTATCCGGCCATTGATATCGGCCAGTCGATCAGTCGCTGCATGAATCAGGTCACTCGCCTGGAACATCAGCAATCTGCCCGCGCGTTAAAGCAAAACTACGCCGCGTATATGGAGATCAAACCGCTGATCCCGCTCGGCGGCTACGTGGCAGGTGCGGACGCCAGCGTTGACAAAGCGGTAAAAATGTTCCCGGCCATCGAGCGATTTTTACGCCAAGAGATGCGCGAACCCGCTTCCCTCGAACTGGTGCAAAGTCGCCTGCAAATCCTCTTTCCCACCGCCAAAAAAGCAGAAGGGCAATAACCATGCGACAAATTATCGACACGCTGGCGCAGTTGCAGCGCCTGCGGGATAAATCAGTCAAAGATAAAACCGTTGAGCTGGCAAAGCAGAAACAGATTTGTGCGGGCTATGACAACAATATTAAGGCGTTAGGCTACCTTGTCGAGAAAACGTCTGCGGGAGCGGCGGCGTCGGTGGAATCGCTGAAAAACGTCAGCGGCTACAAAGGCACCTTGCGCAAGGTGATCGCCTGGCAGGAGCAGGAAAAAACGCTGGCTAATATCAAAGCCACACGAATGCAGAAAAACCTGACGGCGGCGGCGTGTGAAGAGAAAGTGGTGGCCCTGACGCTGGACGACAAACGCCGCGAGCAGCAAGAAACCGCCACGGCGAAAGCGCAAAAAGCGGTGGATGATATCGCTGTCCAGTGCTGGTTACGGCACAAGTTAGCGGATCAACTATGAAAACGGTACTCACTTTCGGCACGTTTGATGTCTTTCACGTGGGTCATCTGCGTATTTTGCAACGTGCCCGCACGCTGGGCGATCGACTGCTGGTCGGTGTGTCGTCAGACGCCTTAAACATCGCTAAAAAGGGCAGGGCGCCGGTTTACCATCAGGATGAGCGTATGGCAATTATTGCCGGGCTGGCGTGCGTGGACAGTGTATTTCTGGAGGAATCGCTGGAGCAAAAAGCGGAGTATTTGCGCCGCTATAGCGCGGATATTTTAGCGATGGGCGATGACTGGGCAGGGAAGTTCGACAGCTTTGCGTATATTTGTGAGGTGGTGTATTTCCCCCGTACGCCGTCGGTGTCGACGACGGGGATCATTGAGGTGATTAGGGGAATTCCTGATAGCAACCGATTGTGATCTACAAAAAATAGTGACAAGCATTCCGGAGTGTATTCGTTATCTAATCGTATGTGCATATGATATGACATTAAACAGCTCCTTTTTATCTGTATGGCATGAATAATGGACTGAAATTCGATAACTGATATACGAACTCAACAGCAGTAAATTATATTATTTCTCACTACGTAGCAATTCATGATGTATTTCCGTTATGCATTCGTAAGACTCATTTTTATTCGGAAGGTGTGCTATCATGCGAGCATAAGTTGGTTTATCATCTTTGAAATAATTTACCATAATTGGATTATCAAGGATTGCCAACAACTGCTGTGGGTCACTACTATTTTTTTGATAGATCTCAGCTCTTATAGGACTCCTAAATCGATCACCAAGAAATGCAGTTTTTTCTGCTACATTTAGCAACTTCTGAAAGGTTCCTTTAGCGGGAGGCGTTTCATTTAGTCGAACTGTTCCAACACGAATTAAGAGCCTGGAATTATTAGAAGTAAATTTATTATTTTTACACGTACCTAATTCTGTTTGCCAATAATATTCACCAAAATCATTACTCCGATACCACTCCCATATTGGTTTGCTTTTTAAAACTGGGAATGCGGAAAAAATAACGCCATTAGTGAAAACGGTAAAGCAATCATAATATTTAGTTTGTATTTCACAATCAGCTATGGCACGAAAACCAATGAACATTGCCAGCCAAAAAAAATAACATTTTTTCATTATCTAATACATCCTGAGATCTATGTGACAAGGAATTTGTCAATCTAACTTTTTCCTCAAAGGCTTTATTAAGCCGCCCCTGATTTCCTTTTACAGCGAATAAATAATCACCTCCCTGCTTTTGTATCTTCTCTGCAATATCTTTCTGGCAACCCATTGCATCAGTTGTGATGATTTTTCCTTTAATATCCAACATGTTAAGAAGTTCAGGAATAGCTGTA
>NZ_PTRE01000015.1 GCF_002965065.1 Escherichia sp. MOD1-EC7003 | reverse complement strand
TTGTTAAAGAGCAGTTGCGACGCGGCTTTCAGCTCACTGTCGCGAGGTGGCGTATATTACGCCTTCCTCTTTCAGAGTCAACCCTGAATTTCAGGATTTTTTCTCTTCAACCGAACCGGCTGTTTTTTTGTGAAGTGATTCACATCTGCCGTGTCGATGGAGGCGCATTATAGGGAGTCGTCTCAGGAAGACAAGCGGAAAAATGCATTTTCACTTCAACCGCTCATCTTTTAATCATTATGCCGGTTTTTGCTGCTTTTTTATCGCTTGCGGCAGGTCTGCCAGGCTATTTAACACCCAATCTGCCGCGTTTTCTGCTTCAGGTGTAACAGGTTTACCCGTACGCACCAGCACTTTTGTTCCCACGTTCGCCGCAGCCGCTGCCTGCATATCTTCTAGTTTATCGCCCACCATATAAGAAGCGGCCATATCAATATGCAAATAATCGCGTGCTGACAAAAGCATCCCCGGATGTGGTTTACGGCAATCGCAGACCTGGCGAAACTCTTCAACACTCCCCTGCGGATGATGCGGGCAATAATAGATACCATCCAGATCGACATCGCGGTCTGCCAGTGACCAGTCCATCCACTCGGTCAGCGTTTCAAACTGTGCTTCTGTAAATTTGCCGCGAGCAATGCCAGACTGGTTGGTTACGACCACCAGTGCAAAGCCCATTTTTTTCAGCTCGCGCATGGCGTCAATGACACCATCGATAAATTCAAAGTTGTCGATCTCATGAACATAGCCGTGGTCGACATTAATGGTGCCATCACGGTCAAGAAAAATTGCGGGTACGCTCTTCGCCACCTTTTATAGCTCCTTAATAAGGCATGTGACGCTAGTATCGCATGTTTCGACCTGCAAGAAAGTGCTCTTCGCATAAACCTGATTGATTTAGACGTCTAGATGCCTTAACATCCATTTCATTGACGGCTTTGACCGTTTCAGGCAGTAGAAATGCCACGACTAACTTAATGACGATAATAAATAATCAATGATAAAACTTTCGAATATCACCAAAGTGTTCCACCAGGGCACCCGCACCATCCAGGCGTTGAACAACGTCAGCCTGCATGTGCCGGCTGGACAAATTTATGGCGTTATCGGTGCCTCAGGCGCGGGTAAGAGTACGCTTATACGTTGTGTAAACCTGCTGGAGCGCCCAACCGAGGGTAGCGTGCTGGTCGATGGCCAGGAACTGACCACGCTGTCAGAATCCGAGTTGACCAAAGCTCGCCGCCAGATTGGTATGATTTTCCAGCATTTTAACCTGCTCTCTTCGCGTACTGTTTTTGGCAACGTGGCTCTGCCGCTGGAGCTGGACAATACACCGAAAGATGAGATCAAACGTCGCGTGACGGAATTGCTGTCATTGGTTGGTCTTGGCGATAAGCATGATAGCTACCCGTCTAACCTTTCCGGTGGACAGAAACAGCGTGTGGCGATTGCCCGAGCGTTAGCCAGCTATCCCAAAGTATTGCTGTGTGATGAAGCCACCAGCGCGCTGGACCCGGCAACGACACGTTCTATCCTCGAACTGCTGAAAGATATCAACCGCCGTCTGGGGTTGACGATTCTGTTGATCACCCACGAAATGGACGTTGTGAAGCGCATTTGTGATTGCGTGGCGGTGATCAGTAATGGCGAGTTGATCGAGCAGGACACGGTAAGTGAAGTGTTCTCGCATCCGAAAACGCCGCTGGCGCAGAAGTTTATTCAGTCGACCCTGCATCTGGATATCCCGGAAGATTATCAGGAACGTCTGCAAGCGGAACCATTCGCTGACTGCGTGCCGATGCTGCGTCTGGAGTTTACCGGTCAGTCGGTCGACGCCCCGCTGCTTTCTGAAACCACGCGCCGTTTCAATGTCAATAACAACATCATTAGCGCGCAGATGGATTATGCCGGTGGCGTTAAGTTCGGCATCATGCTGACTGAAATGCACGGCACACAGCAAGATACGCAAGCGGCCATCACCTGGCTGCAGCAACACCATGTAAAAGTAGAGGTACTGGGTTATGTCTGAGCCGATGATGTGGTTACTGGTTCGTGGCGTATGGGAAACGCTGGCGATGACCTTCGTATCCGGTTTTTTTGGTTTCGTGATTGGTCTGCCGGTCGGCGTTCTGCTTTATGTCACGCGCCCGGGGCAAATTATTGCTAACACGAAGCTATATCGCACCATATCAGCCATAGTGAACATTTTTCGTTCCATCCCGTTCATTATCTTGTTGGTATGGATGATTCCGTTTACCCGCGTTATTGTCGGTACATCGATTGGTTTGCAGGCAGCGATTGTCCCACTGACCGTTGGTGCCGCACCGTTTATTGCCCGTATGGTCGAGAACGCGCTGCTGGAGATCCCAACCGGGTTAATTGAAGCCTCCCGTGCAATGGGTGCCACGCCAATGCAGATCGTCCGTAAGGTGCTGTTACCGGAAGCATTGCCGGGTCTGGTGAATGCGGCAACTATCACCCTGATTACCCTGGTCGGTTATTCAGCGATGGGGGGGGCTGTCGGTGCCGGTGGTTTAGGTCAGATTGGCTATCAGTATGGCTACATCGGTTACAACGCAACGGTAATGAATACGGTACTGGTATTGCTGGTCATTCTGGTTTATTTAATTCAGTTCGCAGGCGACCGCATCGTCCGGGCTGTCACTCGCAAGTAACGTTCAACACAACATAAATAATTGAAGAAGGAATAAGGTATGGCGTTCAAATTCAAAACCTTTGCGGCAGTGGGAGCTCTTATTGGATCACTGGCACTGGTAGGCTGCGGTCAGGATGAAAAAGATCCAAACCACATTAAAGTCGGCGTGATTGTTGGTGCCGAACAGCAGGTTGCAGAAGTCGCGCAGAAAGTTGCGAAAGACAAATATGGTCTGGACGTTGAGCTGGTAACTTTCAACGACTATGTGCTGCCAAACGAAGCATTAAGCAAAGGCGATATCGACGCCAACGCCTTCCAGCATAAACCGTACCTTGATCAGCAACTGAAAGATCGTGGCTACAAACTGGTCGCAGTAGGTAATACTTTTGTTTATCCAATTGCTGGCTACTCCAAGAAAATCAAATCACTGGATGAATTGCAGGATGGTTCGCAGGTTGCCGTGCCAAACGACCCAACTAACCTTGGTCGCTCCCTGCTGCTACTGCAAAAAATGGGCTTAATCAAACTGAAAGATGGCGTTGGCCTGCTACCGACCGTTCTTGATGTTGTTGAGAACCCCAAAAACCTGAAAATTGTTGAGCTGGAAGCACCACAGCTGCCGCGCTCTCTGGACGACGCGCAAATCGCTCTGGCAGTTATCAACACCACCTATGCCAGCCAGATTGGCTTGACTCCAGCGAAAGACGGTATCTTTGTCGAAGATAAAGACTCCCCGTACGTAAACCTGATCGTGACGCGTGAAGATAACAAAGATGCCGAGAACGTGAAGAAATTCGTCCAGGCTTATCAGTCTGACGAAGTTTACGAAGCAGCAAACAAAGTGTTTAACGGCGGCGCTGTTAAAGGCTGGTAATTTTTAGGCTGTTTCTACAATTTGTAATATCATTCAGGACGGGCGCTTGCCCGTCTTGTCATTTTTACAAGCGCCTGATTCAATATTGACGTTTTGATCATACATTGAGGAAATACTATGCGTGCTTTACCGATCTGTTTAGTAGCACTCATGCTAAGCGGCTGTTCCATGTTAAGCAGATCCCCTGTCGAACCCGTTCAAAGCACTGCACCCCAGCCGAAAGCGGAGCCTGCAAAACCGAAAGCACCGCGCGCTACGCCGGTCCGAATTTATACCAATGCAGAAGAATTAGTCGGCAAACCGTTCCGCGATCTCGGTGAAGTCAGTGGCGACTCTTGCCAGGCCTCTAATCAGGACTCTCCACCGAGCATTCCAACCGCGCGTAAGCGGATGCAAATCAATGCATCTAAAATGAAAGCCAATGCGGTATTACTGCATAGCTGCGAAGTCACCAGCGGTACGCCAGGCTGTTATCGTCAGGCTGTATGTATCGGTTCTGCGCTTAACATTACGGCGAAATGAGCAGTTTCCAGTTCGAGCAAATAGGCGTTATTCGCTCGCCCTATAAAGAAAAATTCGCCGTTCCGCGCCAGCCAGGTCTGGTAAAAAGTGCCAACGGCGAACTGCATCTCATTGCTCCCTACAACCAGACCGACGCCGTGCGCGGCCTGGAGGCGTTCAGCCATTTATGGATCCTTTTCGTCTTTCATCAAACGATGGAAGGCGGCTGGCGTCCGACTGTGCGTCCACCGCGCCTCGGTGGTAACGCCAGAATGGGGGTTTTCGCCACACGCTCTACTTTCCGCCCTAACCCGATTGGTATGTCGCTGGTAGAGCTGAAAGAGGTTGTTTGCCATAAAGATAGCGTGATTCTGAAGCTCGGCAGTCTGGATCTGGTCGATGGTACGCCGGTAGTGGATATCAAACCGTATCTCCCCTTTGCCGAATCGCTTCCCGATGCCAGTGCCAGCTATGCGCAAAGTGCGCCAGCAGCAGAGATGGCGGTGAGTTTTACCACAGAAGTAGAAAAGCAACTTTTGACGCAGGAGAAGCGTTATCCGCAATTAACGCTGTTTATCCGCGAAGTACTGGCGCAGGACCCGCGCCCGGCCTATCGTAAAGGTGAGGAAACGGGCAAAACCTATGCCGTCTGGCTGCATGATTTTAATGTTCGCTGGCGCGTCACCGACGCTGGTTTTGAAGTCTTTGCGCTGGAACCGCGTTAAATTCACTCCCTTCTCTTTTGACATTTCTTTTGCACTGGTAAACTAAATCACTTTTTTTGTCCCAGGCTCGCCTTGAGCCTGTTCTACCTTCCAACTGGAACTGTAACAACATGCGTACTAGCCAATACCTGCTCTCCACTCTCAAGGAGACACCTGCCGACGCCGAGGTGATCAGCCATCAGCTGATGCTGCGCGCCGGGATGATCCGCAAGCTGGCCTCCGGGTTATATACCTGGCTGCCGACCGGCGTGCGCGTTCTGAAAAAAGTCGAAAACATCGTGCGTGAAGAAATGAACAACGCCGGTGCAATCGAGGTGTCGATGCCGGTGGTTCAGCCAGCCGATTTGTGGCAAGAGAGTGGTCGTTGGGAACAGTACGGTCCGGAACTGCTGCGTTTTGTTGACCGTGGCGAGCGTCCGTTCGTACTCGGCCCAACTCATGAAGAAGTTATCACTGACCTGATTCGTAACGAGCTGAGTTCTTACAAACAGCTGCCGCTGAACTTCTATCAGATCCAGACCAAGTTCCGCGATGAAGTGCGTCCACGTTTCGGCGTCATGCGCTCCCGCGAATTCCTGATGAAAGATGCTTACTCTTTCCATACTTCTCAGGAATCCCTGCAGGAAACCTACGATGCAATGTATGCGGCCTACAGCAAAATCTTCAGCCGCATGGGGCTGGATTTCCGCGCCGTACAGGCCGACACCGGTTCTATCGGCGGTAGCGCCTCTCACGAATTCCAGGTGCTGGCGCAGAGTGGTGAAGACGATGTGGTCTTCTCCGACACCTCTGACTATGCCGCGAACATTGAACTGGCAGAAGCTATCGCGCCAAAAGAACCGCGCGGCGCTGCTACCCAGGAAATGACGCAGGTTGATACGCCGAACGCGAAAACCATCGCTGAACTGGTTGAACAGTTCAATCTGCCGATTGAGAAAACAGTTAAGACTCTGCTGGTTAAAGCGGTTGAAGGCAGTAGCTTCCCGCTGGTTGCGCTGCTGGTGCGTGGTGACCACGAGCTGAACGAAGTTAAAGCGGAAAAACTGCCGCAGGTTGCCAGCCCGCTGACTTTTGCGACTGAAGAAGAAATTCGTGCCGTGGTTAAAGCCGGTCCGGGTTCACTAGGTCCGGTAAACATGCCGATTCCGGTAGTGATTGACCGTACCGTTGCGGCGATGAGTGATTTCGCTGCTGGTGCTAACATCGATGGAAAACACTACTTCGGTATCAACTGGGATCGCGATGTCGCTACCCCAGAAATTGCTGATATCCGTAACGTGGTAGCGGGCGATCCAAGCCCGGATGGTCAGGGTACGCTGCTGATCAAACGAGGTATCGAAGTCGGTCACATCTTCCAGCTGGGTACTAAGTACTCCGAAGCACTGAAAGCCTCCGTACAAGGTGAAGATGGCCGTAACCAGATCCTGACGATGGGTTGCTACGGTATCGGTGTAACGCGCGTAGTAGCTGCGGCGATTGAGCAGAACTACGACGAACGCGGCATCGTATGGCCTGACGCGATCGCACCGTTCCAGGTGGCGATTCTGCCGATGAACATGCACAAATCCTTCCGCGTACAGGAACTTGCTGAGAAACTGTACAGCGAACTGCGTGCACAAGGTATCGAAGTGCTGCTGGATGACCGCAAAGAGCGTCCGGGCGTGATGTTTGCTGATATGGAACTGATCGGTATTCCGCACACTATTGTGCTGGGCGACCGTAACCTCGACAACGACGATATCGAATATAAATATCGTCGTAACGGCGAGAAACAGTTAATTAAGACTGGTGACATCGTCGATTATCTGGTGAAACAGATTAAAGGCTGATGCCAGAAAGGGTCCTGAATTTCAGGGCCCTTTCTTACATGGATTGTAAAAATGGATAAACCAAAGGCGTACTGCCGCCTGCTTCTCCCCTGCTTTCTTTTATTAAAGCGAGTCGCTTTATTGGGCTGACCCAGTGATAAAAGCCAGCCTCGAGCACAAAATGCCGGATGCGGCGTGAACGCCTTACCTGGCCTACAAATCGAGCTAATTCAAAATATTGCATTATATGTTGTAGGCCTGATAAGCGCAGCGCATCAGGCTATTTTTTCGTTTGCTTCAGTCTCAAGACGGATTACTGCCCCAAACTACTACAATCCTGGTTCGGATAAAATTTACCTGCCGTATCGGGCATGAATACTTTGGTCGGCGCACCGGTATCCGGATTAGCCTCCAGCGTAAAGTGACCTTCTACTGACAGTAACACCGGTTTTTCACTGTTACCACGCGCGGTCAGGTAGCCACGCTCCAGCTCTGCGTTATTCGCCACCATGAAACGTTTTCCGGTCGCGCAATCAGTGAAGGTCGCCACATCAGCCATATAAAAATACATGCCCCGCAGGGGCATCGGCGTCATGGGTAAGCTGGATCGAGCCGGTTCCAGCGTGTAGTTGAACTGCGATTCAATTGGATTGCCTTCACGATCGAGCATCTCCAGTGCATCTCCTTTCGCCCGATAATATGACTTTTCACCTTTACTGTCGGTTAATACCAGCTTGTCAGCGGTTCGCGCCCATGTACCGTAGGAAGCAAAGGATGAAGGCTCTTCACGCGCCCCCAGATAACGCTCATTCATCACCCATGTTCCCTCTTTTTCGAGGAACAGAGAGGTTTCGATTCCTTCGCAATCAGCACACGGCAGCACGCCACGCCAACTTTGCGGCATCGGTTTCAGTTCGGCTGCCTGCGCCGAAGAAAGCGTGTCGACTTCGGCCCGATTATTACATCCCATCAGTGTAAAGAGGCTGATAACAGCCATCGCTGTCACTATCGCTTTTTTCACCATCCATTCCTTCTTTTTATTCCCGACCGCTGCGCACTTTGCCACGCAACGCCTTCACGCTTGATTTTTGTGATTTCGATGCCAGCCTGCGCTCTTTCGATGCACGGGTAGGTCGTGTCGGTCGTCGGGCTTTTTGTTCTGTTGTTAATTCTTTAATCACAGCCACCAGCCGGGCCAGCGCCGCTTCGCGGTTCAGTTCCTGGCTGCGGTATTCCTGTGCCTTAATGACTATCACTCCATCACTGCTGATCAAATGATGACTAGCGGCAAGCAGGCGCTCTTTGTAATACTCTGGCAGGCTGGACGCCCGAATGTCAAAACGCAGATGAATAGCCGTTGAAGTCTTATTAACATGCTGCCCGCCCGCGCCCTGCGCACGGATGGCGGTGATCTCAAGTTCGCCATCGGGGATAGTAACATGTCGGGAAATCACAATCATGAAGGTCGTTGCCAGGCGATTAAGTTTACTTCCAGATTATTCTTATCATCCGATAACCAAATCACCCCATCCTGAATCGTTGCCTGCAGCGTCATGGTACGATCGGCAAAGGCGCTCACTTTTGCCAGTTGCTCATCGTCCAGATACCAGACGGAAAGATTGGCAAACTGTGCACATTTACGCTGATTTTGCTGCCACCAGATTTGCGCCGCCCGACTATTATAGGCAAACAGCGCCACCTCTGCGGCCTGGGTGCAGGCTTTCTTAATCCGCCGCTCATCCGGTAGCCCCAGTTCAATCCACAAATCAATGCCCAGGTGATCGTTACGCAGCCACGCTTCCGGCTCATCATCGGCACACAAACCTCGGGTAAATTGCAGACGTTCATCGGCATATTTCAACCACGCCAGCAGGCGCAGCATCATACGCTCCTGGGTTTCTGAAGGGTGGCGCGCCAGCGTCAGAGAGGCATCGAGAAACTGGTTGCGGTCGAGATCGGCCACATTAACCGTCGCTTTATAAATTGTCGCTTTAAGCGCCATAAGAAAACTCCTTTCGAATCAGGAGGCCATTGTAACGGAATACGTGCAGTTGCGGCGCTGATATTGCAGAAATGAGTGTGGTATAGTCATCTTGCGAAACAGGGTTTATCTTCGTAGGCTTAGACTTGCATCCACGGTTAAGTCAGAGTACTGACAGGAGGGCATGTGGAAAAATATTGTGAGTTAATACGCAAGCGGTACGCGGAAATCGCCAGCGGAGACTTAGGATACGTTCCGGACGCGCTGGGCTGCGTTTTGAAGGTGCTGAATGAAATGGCTGCCGACGACGCCCTTTCTGAAGCTGTAAGGGAAAAAGCAGCATACGCTGCGGCAAACTTACTGGTGAGCGATTATGTCAATGAATGATACGTATCAACCCATTAATTGTGATGATTACGATAATCTTGAGCTCGCCTGCCAGCATCATTTAATGCTGACACTTGAGTTGAAAGATGGCGAAAAATTGCAGGCAAAAGCCAGCGATTTAGTCTCCCGCAAAAATGTGGAGTATCTGGTCGTCGAGGCCGCTGGCGAAACCCGCGAGTTGCGCCTGGATAAAATTACCAGCTTTAGCCACCCGGAAATTGGTACGGTGGTGGTAAGCGAGTCCTGATTGACTTTCGCCGGATGCGACGTTTGAAGCGTCTTATCCGGTTTTCCCTTAACTAAGCGTTTTCTGCCAGACAAAAATTACGCCATTCTCTCCTTCAGCCACACCTTCTTGCGTAACAAAAACCCCTGCCGCCGCAATCAGTGTTTCGCCATAAAACAGCAGCGGCGTAGTATCACGCAGCCACGGCGGCACACCCAGTTCCTGCCAGATTTTCTTCAGCTTACGTCCACCGTTGCGCCCGACAATATGCAGCAATCCTGGCGCTTTGAAACGCACGCTGACTGCTTCGTCTGCACGTGGAGGGCGAATATCGCCCCCCGCAGTAAGCTGTACACTTCCCAGAGTTGCCGGTAATTCCAGCGGCTGTTGCCAGGCCTGCCACGGCACAATGGTTTCGCTTTGCCCGGTGACGGATTTAATCCACCACAGTTGCGACTGATAGCGTCGGATTTCAAAGGCGCCCAAACGTAAACAGGGGGAAGCATCCTCTCGCGCCAGCGCCACTTCCTGCCAGATCCTCACCAGCGCGTCGCGGGAAGGCATCGGTGCATTCTGTCCTGCCAGCCAGCGGCGGATAATCGCCGCGCGACGGACATCACTCATCGCCAGCATTGGCGCAATCTGCAGCGTCCCCTGCGGCATTTGGCAGTGCGCCAAATCATCTGCCAGCAGTTCATCTAACAGGCTCTCTTGTTCAGCACAAAGTGCGGCGCTGCGGGCCGTTGATTCGGCAAAATGCGGCCAACGCTGCTGCAATAACGGCACCACACGCAGGCGCAGGAAGTTACGATCGTAGCTATCATCCTGATTACTTTCGTCTTCAATCCAACGTAAATCATGCTCACGCGCCCACTGCTCCAGTTCTCCCCGCGTGCGGGCGAGCAACGGGCGGATAAGCCGCGTTCCAGCAAACTCCGAGATTTCCCCCATAGCCGAAAGCCCGGCAGGACCGCTACCGCGTTTTAGCGCCAGCAGAAAGGTTTCACATTGATCGTCAAGATGCTGCGCCGTAACCAGTACTTCACCGGGTAACAGAGTACGCGCAAATGCCTGATAACGTGCCTGCCGCGCCTGGGCCTCAATGCCCAGTCCTTCTTGCGCAAGTTGTACACGCTCGACCACCAGCGGCACCTGCCACTGTTGGCAGATGTTTTCACAATGCATAACCCAGGCATCAGCATTGGCACTTAAACCGTGATGCACATGGATAGCGCGCAGAGTGACGCCCGGATTTTCCGTCTGCCACTGCACCAACTGATGCAGCAGAACGGTGGAGTCAAGCCCGCCGCTAAAGGCCACCAGAATATGGCGTGAGGTGAGAAGTTGTCTATTGAGAGTGAGTGTCATGATGGTGCGATTTTACAGTAGCAATGCCCGGCACGTTACCGGGCAAATGTGGCGATGACAAGTCTTACTGCTCATACAGTTCCAACGGCAGCCCGTCCGGATCATTAAAGAACGTGAAGCGTTTTTGCGTGTATGGATCGACACGTATGGCTTCGCACTTCACATTATGACTTTCAAGATGCGCCACTGCCGCATCGATATCATCAACGCTAAAAGCCAGATGACGCAGACCACAAGCCTCCGGTCGGCTGGGGCGCTCCGGCGGGAACGGAAATGAGAAAAGCTCAATCACATATTGCCCATTAAGCGCCAAATCCCCTTTCCACGAGTCGCGCGCTTCGCGATAAACTTCGCTTTGCAATGTGAAACCGAGAATATCGCAGTAGAAAGCTTTGCTCACCGCATAATCCGTCGCAATAATCGCAATATGGTGAACCTGTTTTAAACCCAACATAGAATCTCCTGCATTGATATGATCCGCACGTGCATCGCTATATATTGATAATACGCATAAATTACAGGAAAGATGAATCAGACATTTACACTGAATTTAAAACAACATCTCAAACGCCTGTAATAGCGGTTGAGATGCGGCCTGATGAGGCGCTTTGCGGGGGATTACTCTGCACTATTCTTGCTAACACTCTCGGCAATGCGGCGCAAATATTCGTTATTCTTAAACGCTATCATAATTAATTCGAAAGTCATACGACAGCTAATAAGACCAATGACGGTATAAACTAACCCCAAGATAATGCTTCCGCTAAATATGAAGATGACACCGCCGATCAGTGTCAGCACCATAGCCAGCCAGTAAAAAAACACCAGTACACTCGGCATAAGAAGACGATCAAATCCTAAAATTGCTTTCATATTTTATCCTTAAAAATTCTATAAACCTGATAAGGTTATTATTTTTTAACCACTGTGTATATTGGTATATGCCTCCGAAATCGGAGTTATCAACGTGAGTTCAAGAATTTTATGGCTGGGGAAAGCGAAAGTAAGATTATCGAAACATATTTATAATATGACGAAATAAACTACATACAAAGAAGGGCCACCGAAGTGACCCTTTTCAGAACATTTGCTGATTACGCGTAGCCGTAGCTCATCAGGCGCTGATAACGACGATTTTTTAAATCTTCAGTGCTTAACACATCGAGATCGGCCAGATCTGCCAGCAGTTGCGCTTTCAAAGATGCCGCCATCGCTTCCGGGTTACGGTGGGCGCCACCCAGCGGTTCCGGGATGATGGAGTCGATCAGTTTCAGTTCTTTCAGACGCGGAGCGATGATCCCCATCGCTTCAGCCGCCAGCGGCGCTTTGTCGGCGCTCTTCCACAGAATGGACGCGCAACCTTCCGGCGAGATAACGGAATAGGTGCTGTATTGCAACATATTCACTTTATCACCCACGCCAATCGCCAGTGCACCACCAGAACCACCTTCCCCGATAACGGTGCAGATAGTCGGTACGCTAAGGCGAGACATTTCACGCAGGTTGCGTGCAATGGCTTCAGACTGCCCGCGTTCTTCTGCGCCCACGCCCGGATAAGCCCCTGGGGTGTCGATAAAAGTGATGATTGGCATCTTAAAGCGTTCAGCCATTTGCATCAGACGCAGTGCTTTGCGGTAACCTTCTGGCGCTGGCATACCAAAGTTACGGCGAATTTTTTCTTTGGTTTCACGCCCTTTTTGATGACCAATGATCATCACCGGACGACCATCGAGACGGGCGATACCACCGACGATAGCTTTATCGTCTGCATACGCGCGGTCGCCAGCCAGTTCGTCAAATTCATCAAATGCCAGGCGAACGTAATCCAGGGTATAAGGGCGCTGTGGATGGCGTGCCAGTTGCGCAATCTGCCATGCACCGAGATCGGCGAAGATTTTACGCGTCAGTTCTACGCTTTTTTCACGCAGACGATGCACTTCTTCATCGATGTTAATATCCAGTTTCTCATCCTGGCGGCTAACCGCAGTCAGAGAATCGATTTTCGCTTCCAGCTCTGCAATCGGCTGTTCAAAATCAAGGAAATTCAGACTCATAGTATTCCTGTATTAGTCAAACTCCAGTTCCACCTGCTCCGAACCAATGAGGCCACGGAGATCGTTTAATAAACGATCGCTCGGAGAGACACGCCACGTCGCGCCAAAACGCAACCGCGCACGTGCATCCGCCCTCTGATAGTAGAGATGTACTGGAATTGTCCCAGAGCGGTGGGGTTCCAGAGACTGACGGAGTCGGTTTAAAAGCTGGTCATCAATTTGCCTGTCCGTCAGCGAGATAGCAAGCCCGCGAGCATATTTTTCCCGGGCTTCGTCAATATCCATCACTTCGCGAGCGGTCATTTTAAGCCCGCCGCTGAAGTCATCAAAGCTGACCTGTCCGCTGACGATAAGTATGCGGTCTTTTTCCAGCAATTGCTGGTATTTATCCAGGGCGTCAGTAAACAACATGACTTCCAGGCGCCCGGAACGGTCATCCAGCGTGCAGATACCGATACGATTGCCGCGCTTGGTGACCATAACCCGCGCGGCAACAACGAGCCCCGCAGCCGTGGTGACTTTACCACGTTCTGTCGGGTGCATGTCTTTCAGCCTTACGCCTCCGACATAACGCTCAATCTCTTTTAAATACTGATTGATAGGGTGTCCGGTCAGGTACAGACCTAATGTTTCACGTTCCCCATCTAATACCACCTGCTCCGGCCACGGTTGGCAGCTGGCGTAGGATTGTTCAATTTGTTCCGGCTCTTCAGCCAGCACGCCGAACATATCGGCCTGACCGATGGCTTCCGCTTTCGCGTGTTGATCTGCGGCTTTTAACGCATCGCCCAGCGAGTTCATCAGCGCCGCGCGGTGTGGCCCAAGGCGGTCAAACGCCCCGGACATGATCAGTTTTTCCAGCACTCGCCGGTTTAACTTTTTAGTGTCGGTACGGGCGCAGAGATCAAACAGTTCGCGGAAGTAGCCGCCTTTATTACGGGCTTCGATGATCGCCTCAATCGGACCTTCACCTACCCCTTTGATCGCGCCAATACCATACACGATTTCACCGTCGTCGTTGACGTGGAAATGGTAAAGACCGGAGTTTATATCTGGTGGCAGGATTTTCAGCCCCATCCGCCAGCACTCATCCACCAGGCCCACCACCTTCTCGGTGTTGTCCATATCTGCGGTCATTACCGCCGCCATAAACTCTGCCGGATAATGCGCTTTCAGCCATAACGTTTGATATGACACCAAAGCATAGGCCGCAGAGTGTGATTTGTTAAATCCGTAACCAGCGAATTTCTCCACCAGATCGAAGATTTTCATCGCCAGTTCGGCGTTAATTCCGTTCTTTTCTGCACCTTCAGCAAATACAGAACGCTGCTTAGCCATCTCTTCCGGCTTTTTCTTACCCATCGCACGACGCAGCATATCTGCGCCACCGAGGGTATAACCAGAAAGCACCTGCGCAATCTGCATGACCTGTTCCTGATACAGGATGATACCGTAGGTTGGCTCCAGTACCGGTTTCAGGCTTTCATGCTGCCATTGCACGTCCGGATAGGAGATCTCTTCGCGGCCATGTTTACGGTCGATAAAGTTATCTACCATCCCTGATTGCAACGGACCGGGACGGAACAGCGCCACCAGTGCGATCATATCTTCGAAGCAGTCAGGTTGCAGACGCTTGATCAGGTCCTTCATGCCGCGCGATTCAAGCTGGAATACCGCCGTGGTTTCCGAGCGTTGCAGCATGTCGAAACTTTTCTTGTCATCCAGCGGGATCGCGGCGATATCCAGCGGTGGCTCACCATTCTTCGCCCGCCGCTTATTGATCATCTCCAGCGCCCAGTTGATGATGGTAAGCGTACGCAAACCGAGGAAGTCGAACTTCACCAGCCCGGCGTATTCAACGTCACTTTTATCAAATTGAGTGACTGGATGTTTGCCCTCTTCATCGCAATAAAGCGGCGCAAAATCAGTTATTTTGGTCGGCGCGATAACCACCCCACCGGCGTGCTTACCGGCGTTACGGGTCACCCCTTCCAGTTTGCGCGCCATGTCGATCAGCGCCTTAACCTCTTCATCCGCTTCGTAGATTTCCGGCAGCTGCGGCTCGGCTTCAAACGCTTTCGCCAGCGTCATCCCCGGATCGGGCGGGATCAGTTTCGAGATACGATCGACAAAGCCGTATGGATGCCCCAGCACGCGGCCTACGTCGCGGATCACCGCTTTTGCCGCCATCGTACCGAAGGTAATGATCTGCGATACCGCATCACGACCGTACATGTCTGCCACGTGTTCAATAACCTGGTCGCGTTTCTCCATACAGAAGTCAACGTCGAAGTCAGGCATGGAGACACGTTCCGGGTTAAGGAAACGTTCGAACAGCAGGTCAAATTCCAGCGGATCGAGGTCGGTGATTTTTAGCGCATAGGCCACCAGTGAACCTGCACCAGAACCACGGCCTGGCCCGACCGGTACGCCGTTATCCTTCGACCACTGGATAAATTCCATAACGATGAGGAAGTAACCCGGGAAGCCCATCTGGTTGATAACCTGAAGTTCAGTCTCCAGACGCTCGTCATATTCCGGGCGACGCTGAAGACGTTTTTCCTCATCAGGGAATAAAAATGCCAGACGCTCTTCCAGCCCTTCTTTTGCACGCTTGACCAGATAATCTTCGGTACTCATGTCTCCGGTCGGGAACTGCGGCAGGAAGTATTCACCCAGACGCACAGTCACATTACAGCGTTTGGCGATCTCAACGGTGTTGGCAAGGGCTTCGGGGATGTCGGCAAACAGCTCGCACATCTCCTCTTCGCTACGCATATATTGCTGCGGCGAATAGTTACGCGGGCGTTTAGGATCGTCGAGGGTAAAGCCGTCGTGGATCGCGACGCGGATTTCGTGTGCATCAAAGTCGCTGCTGTCGATAAAGCGAACGTCATTGGTCGCCACGACGGGCAAACCGCGCACTTCTGCCAGTTCCACCGCCGCGTGCAGGTAGCTTTCTTCGTCCGGCCTGCCGGTGCGGATCAGCTCGAGAAAATAGCGATCCGGGAAGTGTTCTTCATAAAACGCGACACACTCATCTACCAGTGCGCTGTTACCACGCAAAAGACTGCGTCCAACGTCGCCCATGCGCCCGCCGGAAAGGAGGATCAGCCCTTCGTTTAATTCGATAAGCCAGTTGCGATCAATGATCGGCCCGGCGGCACCGTAACCGCGCTGATACGCTTTTGAGATCAGCAACGTCAGATTCTGGTAGCCAGTATTGTTCGCCGCCAGCACCGTCAGGTGGGTTAACTCATCACCCAGCAGTTCGCTCTGAACGTTAAAATCTGCCCCGACGATGGGCTTAATCCCTGCGCCATGTCCCGCTCCGTAGAACTTCACCAGACCGCAAAGGTTGGTGAAATCGGTGATCGCCAGTGCTGGCATGCCCAACGCCGCCGCCTTTTTTACCAGCGGCGCGGTTTTGGCCAGGCCATCGATCATCGAGTAGTCGCTGTGCACCCGCAGGTGTACGAAACGTGGTTCAGACATCTTCAGATTCCGGTTTACTTAATATCGACACAAGAATCAGGACGCAAGTCCCAGTGCGCGTTTGACAGGCCCAAAGCTGCGCCGATGATGTTCCGTCGCACCATATTCAGCCAGTTTTTCCAGATGAAACGCGGTTGGATAGCCTTTGTGTTGGGCAAAACCATATTGCGGGAAAACAATATCCAGCGCCGCCATTTCGGCGTCGCGCGTCACTTTCGCCAGGATAGACGCGGCACTGATTTCCGGCACACGGCTGTCACCTTTAACCACTGCCATCGCAGGCATCGGTAATTTCGGGCAGCGGTTACCATCAATCAACACATATTCCGGTTCAATATGCAGCCCAGCAACGGCACGCTGCATCGCCAGCATGGTCGCGTGTAAAATATTCAGTTCGTCGATTTCGTGGGGTTCCGCGCGGCCCAGGCTCCAGCTCAACGCTTTCTCTTTGATCTCTTCACAGAGCGCCAGACGGCGTTTTTCGCTCAGCTTTTTGGAATCATTCAGCCCGGCAATCGGGCGAGCCGGGTCAAGGATCACAGCAGCAGTGACAACTGCGCCAACCAATGGCCCACGTCCGACTTCATCCACACCCGCAACCAGTTGCGTGTGCGGATAAACAAATTCGATCATTGTGCTAACTCCAGAACGGCTTGTGCCGCCTGCTCATCGGCATTGCAGCGGATCTGCAGATGCAGTTCGCGGAAGGTATCGTGCATCGCGTGGCTGGTTTTCCCGTTCGCCAACAGCGGTAACAGCGCCGCAGCCAGTTTTTGCGGCTCACACTCTTCCTGCAATAACTCTTTGACTAACTCTCTGCCCGCCAGCAAATTGGGTAGAGAAACATAATCAGTTTTCACCAGCCGCTTCGCCAGCCAGAAGGTAAAAGGCTTCATGCGATACCCTACCACCATCGGGCATTTCGCCAGCATGCACTCCAGTGCTGCCGTCCCCGACGCCAGAAGTGCCGCATCGCTGGCGACCATCGCCTCACGGCCCATTCCATCCAGCATATGAACCGAAAGGTCTGGCGCGGCTTCAGCTTTGATTCGTTCAAACTGCTCGCGGCGTTTGGCATTCACCAACGGCACCACGATCTCGAGATCCGGATATGTCTGGCGCAAAAGCTGAGCCGTCTTCAGGAAATCGGCACTAAGCATTTCGACTTCCGCACCACGGCTGCCCGGCAACAATGCCAGACAGTGGGCATCGTGAGGGATCCCCAACACATCACGGGCAGCATTTTTATCTGGATCTAACGGCATGGCATCAGCCATAGTGTGGCCGATAAAGCGGCACGGCACGTTGTATTTGTCATAAAACGCTTTTTCGAAAGGCAGAAATGCGAGCACCAGATCGGTGGCTCTGCCTATTTTGAAAACGCGTTTCTGTCGCCACGCCCAGACGGACGGACTGACGTAATGAATGGTTTTGATACCCTGCTTTTTGAGGTTACCTTCAAGGGTAATATTGAAGTCAGGCGCATCAATACCGACAAAAACATCTGGCTTCAGTTCGCCAAAACGCTTTGTCAGATCGGCACGAATATGCAGTAAGCGACGCAGACGCCCGAGCACTTCAACAATGCCCATCACTGCCAGCTCTTCCATTTCGTACCAGGCTTCGCAGCCTTCAGCCTGCATTCGTGGCCCGGCAACGCCAACAAAGCGGGCATTGGGCACACGTTCTTTCAGAGCGCGGATTAAACCGGCCCCCAGGATATCGCCGGAGGTTTCTCCGGCGACCAGGGCAATCGTTAATGGACGCTGTTCAGTCATTAACGAATCAGACCGCGCGTTGAGCGTGCAAAGAAATCGGTAAACGCTTTCACTTCCGGATACGTTTCTGCCAGTTCAGCAATTTCCGGTTTCACTTCATCAAGCGTTTTACCGCTGCGATAAATCAGCTTATACGCATTGCGGATAGCGGTAATCGCCTCACGGCTGAATCCGCGACGCTTCAGCCCTTCGATATTGACACCGAACGGCGTTGCGTGGTTACCCTGCGCAATGACATAAGGAGGAACGTCTTGCGCCACACCAGAGCAGCCGCCAACCATCACATGCGCACCAATGATGCAGAACTGATGGACTGCGGTCATACCGCCGATGATCGCGAAGTCGTCTACCGATACGTGACCCGCCAGCGTTGCGTTGTTGGCGAGAATACAGCGGTTACCTACCGTACAATCGTGCGCAATGTGCGCGTTGATCATCAGTAAGTTGTCGCTGCCCACCTTCGTCAATCCACCGCCCTGGACTGTGCCACGATGAATGGTGACGCTTTCGCGAATGCGGTTACGATCGCCGATTTCCACACGGGTCGGTTCGCCAGCATATTTCAGATCCTGGTTAACTTCGCCGATGGAGGCGAACTGATAAATCTCATTATCACGGCCAATTTTAGTATGGCCATTCACGACAACGTGAGATTTCAGTACGGTGCCCTCACCAATTTCGACATGGGGTCCAACAATACAAAAAGGACCAATGTGAACGTTGGCGCCAATCGACGCGCCCTCTTCCACAATGGCGGTTGGATGCACAAAGGCAGATTTATCAATCACGTATCAGGCCTCCCGGCTACGAGCACACATCATCGTTGCTTCGCAAACTACTTTACCGTCGACCAGAGCAACCCCTTTAAAACGAGTCAGGCCGCGGCGCGTTTTTTCGAAAGTGACTTCCATGATCATTTGATCGCCTGGTACGACCGGGCGCTTGAAGCGCGCTTCGTCAATACCGGCGAAGTAGTACAGCTCACCCGGTTCCAGTTTTCCTACGCTTTTAAACGCCAGAATACCTGTTGCCTGTGCCATTGCTTCCAGAATCAGCACACCCGGGAAAATCGGTTTTCCAGGGAAATGGCCCTGGAAGAATGGCTCATTGACAGAGACATTTTTTACTGCCCGCAGAAAACGACCTTCTTCAAAATCCAGCACGCGATCCACCAGTAAGAATGGGAAACGGTGCGGCAGAAGCTCTAAAATCTCTTCAATCTGCAGAGTATGAGTGTTAGTAGTCAAGATACTCTTCCTGTCAAAATATAAGAAACGACAATAATAACACGGCCTGCCGCAATCGTAAGAATGAGACAGGCCGTAAAGTTTGGCGAACAAAAGATGGAACGTTAGTCTTGTTGATTAACCTTGCGCTCAAGCGACTTCAGACGCTTGCTCATGTCATCAATGTTCATCACCAGTGCAGCGGTTTTACGCCAGACTTTGTTAGGTTGCAGCGGAATGCCTGAGGAATAGACGCCAGGTTCAGTGATGGGACGCATTACCATACCCATGCCCGTAACCGTCACTTTGTCGCATATTTCCATATGCCCGTTGATTACGCTGGCTCCGCCGATCATGCAGTAACGACCAATTTTCAGGCTGCCCGCCATAATGACGCCACCGGCAACCGCCGTATTGTCGCCAATCACGACGTTATGTGCAATCTGGCACTGGTTATCAATGATCACACCATTGCCGATCACGGTGTCATCCAGCGCGCCGCGATCGATAGTGGTACATGCGCCGATCTCCACGCGATCGCCAATAATTACGCGACCAATCTGCGGGATCTTCACCCAGTTACCCCGATCGTTGGCATAGCCAAAGCCATCTGCGCCAACCACGGTTCCGGACTGGATCAGGCAATTCTGACCGATCTGGATCTCATGGTATATGGTTACGTTCGCCCAGAGACGCGAACCTGCACCGATTTTGCTGTTTTTACCTACGAAGCAACCGGCACCGATAATCACGTTATCGCCCAGTTCAACGCCGGACTCAATCACCGCGTTAGCGCCAATTGATACGTTGTTACCCAGCTTCGCCGTCGCATCAATCACTGCACTCGGTGCAATATTCTGCGCGGGCTGCGGCGTGGTATCTAAAATTTGCGCCATGCGCGCGTAAGTCAGGTAGGGATTCTTCACCACCAGCGCAGCACTTTTCGCGAAAGGAAGATCGTCCTGGGTCATGACAACCGCGGACGCCTGGCACAAGCCTAAATGCTCACGGTATTTTGGGTTGACCATGAACGTGATGTGACCTGTTTGTGCAGATTGCATGGACGCAACGCCGGTGATGACGATATCGCCATCACCGTGTAGTTCTGCATCCAACTGCTGCGCTAAATCAGCCAGTCGAATTGAAGGCATTACTTATTTAACCTGTTTCAGTACGTCGGCAGTGATGTCTTTAACATCGCTGCTGTTGTAAGCAACGGCGTTTGCATCAACAACCAGATCGATGTCCTGGCTGTTGGCAACGGATTTCACTGCAGTCTGGATACGAGTAACCAGTTTGCCGCGTTCTTCGTTGGAACGACGTGCGCGATCCTGCTCAAAAGCCTGCGCTTTCTGAGCAAAAGTCTGGCGCTGGGCCATAACATCTTTTTCCAGCTTAGTACGATCGCTGCCCGCTTTCATGGACTGCAGCTTTTTCATTTTAGCCTGCAGATCGGTTTCCATACGCTGCAGTTCGCTGGCACGGCCTTTGAACTCATTTTCCAGCGTGTTAGAAACACCGGTTTTCTGCGCTACCTGCTGGAACAGGCTGCCCATATTGACGATTGCAATTTTGTCAGCCGCCTGAGCAGAAGTTGCCAGTGCTAAACCGAGACCTGCAGCTAATAACCACTTTTTCACAATAAACTCCTTACCATCCCATTTGCACCGGAAGGTGCAGTTCTTTGCGTGGCCCGGCGATCTTATATCGATCGCCTAAAGTCATCGCTACACTACCACTACATTCCTTTGTGGAGAACACTTACCAGGTTTTACCGATGTTAAACTGGAACTGTTCTGCCTTGTCTCCATCGTACTTTTTGAACGGCTGGGCGTAGGAGAACACCAACGGCCCCAATGGGGACATCCATTGTAATGCGATACCCGCAGACATACGGATATTGCTTGGATCACTATAATCAGGAACACCAGCCTCTCTCATCGAAGCCGTATCCTGCCAATTGGTATCCCAAACGGTACCCATATCCAAGAAGAAAGAGGTACGCACCGAGTTGGTATATTTCTCACTGATAAACGGCGTTGGCGTTATAAATTCCAGACTAGCGACAGCCATCGCATTACCACCCACCGCATCATCTGACTTACAACCATTACTGTTGGTGCACTCTTCGTAATCATCGTTATTGTCGTAATCAGGATCGGTATGTGCTCCATAGCCATAAACAGCTTTCGGACCAATGGTGTTGGACTGGAAGCCACGCACCGTGCTGGAACCACCGGCATAGAAGTTCTCATAGAACGGCATCTCTTTACTCCCTATGCCGTCACCATAGCCCCAGCGAGTACGACCCAGCACGACCCACTTATGATCGTCATCGATCGGTATATAGCTCGTGGTGTCCAGCGATACTTTGTAGTATTCGTTGTCCGACCCAGGAACTGTCACTTTACCCGTCAGGTTGACGCGCGTCCCCTCTGTTGGGAAATAACCGCGGTCAAGTCTGTTATACGTCCAGCCGTAGTTAAAGGTGAAGTCATCAGCGTCAAAGCTGTCTTCTCCATAGGCACCCACCGATGCGAGATAGCGCTCCATCGCAACCTGCGGTTGCATGTTGGACAGAGAGTTATGTACATAACCCAAGCCAGCACGCAGTGAGTTATATTCGTTGATCGGGAAGCCCAACGTCACGTCTGTACCATAACTCTTGTTGGTATAGTCGGACAGGTCCGCGTCATCTGCCTGGAAATCATTGTAGAAGATACGACCGCCAAGGCTTACACCATCTACGGTGTAATACGGGTTGGTTACCGACAGTTCAGCATAGGTCTGGTAATCGTTTTTGGTCCCGTTGATACCAACGGCATAACCCGTACCTAACCAGTTATCCTGTTGCACGCCAGCCTGGAAGCTCACGCCACTTTCAGTACCGTAACCAATCCCGAAGTTGAAGCTACCGGTATTACGTTCTTTCACCTTGTAGACGACATCAACCTGGTCCGGGCTACCCGGAACACGTTGGGTATCGGTATCGACAGTTTCAAAGAAGCCAAGACGATTCAGACGTTCCTTACCCTGATCAACCAGATCGCTACCCAGCCATGCACCTTCCATCTGACGCATTTCACGACGCAGGACAGCATCTTTCGAGGTATCGTTACCTTCAAAACGGATCTTACGCACATAGAAACGGTTACCCGCATCAACGTTCACACGTAATTTAACGGTTTTGTCGGCATCGTTGATTTCGGGCATCGACTGTACGCGCGGATAGGCATAACCATAGCGACCGAGAAGCTTTTTAATGTCATCTTCCATTTTGGTCACTTTGGTGCCGTTATACAGCTCGCCCGGCTCGATCTTAGTCAACTGCTCAATTTCAGCGGAGTGCCCGGCAAGGTTGCCGCTCACTTCAACACCAGAAAGCTTGTACTGTTCGCCTTCGGTGATGTTCACCGTGACGTAAATACCTTTTTTATCTGGCGTCAGACTGACCTGGGTAGAGTCGATGTTGAAACGGGCATAACCGCGATCCAGATAGTAACTGCGCAGGGTTTCAAGGTCGCCCGCCAGTTTCTGTTTCTGGTATTTACGATCGCCTACCACGTTCCACCACGGCACTTCGTCACGCAGTTGGAAATGAGAGATCAGTTCGTCGGTGGTGAAAGCATGGTTACCAACAATATTGATTTGTTGGATTTCTGCTGACACACCTTCCTGGAACACCAGTTTTAGATCAACACGGTTGCGCGGCAGCGGGGTCACGACAGCTTTAACGCTGGCGCTATATTTACCGACGCTGTAGTAGAAGTCTTCCAGACCTTTCTCGATATCGGCAATAGTGGTGCGATCGAGGGATTCGCCCACACGCACGCCAGAAGCCTCAAGGTTTTGCTTCAGCATGTCATCTTTCACCGATTTGTTACCGGAGAAAGTAATGCTGGCAATGGTCGGACGTTCTTTTACCTGAACCAGAAGGGTATCACCATCACGAAGGACGCGAACATCCTCAAAGTTGCCGGTAGCAAACAGAGCGCGAATAGTATTACTGATATCTTCATCATTAACCGTGTCGCCTGTGCGCACCGGCATACTGAGGAGGGCCGCACCAACGGCGACACGCTGAAGGCCTTCGAAATGAATATCTTTCACTACGAACCCTTCAGCACCGTATACGGTGGCGCTGCTAAACAGCAGCGACGCTATGAGCAACTTTTTCATCGCCATCGTTATTATGCGTTCTTCCTAACTAACTCTCATAACCGAGAGAAATCATTGAAAAGTGCAAGCCCCATTAACAGCACCAGCAGAATCGAGCCAATGCGATAACAAAAGTCTTGAACCCGCTCGGATACCGGTCCGCCCTTGATCTTTTCGATCGCAAGGAACAGCAGATGCCCCCCGTCAAGTACGGGCAACGGAAACAGGTTAATTATCCCTAAGTTCACGCTAATAAGCGCAAGAAACGGCAGGTAATAAACAACCCCGAGTTCCGCTGTCATCCCAGCCCCCTTGGCGATAGAGATCGGCCCACTGAGGTTGTTCAGTTTCACATCACCGGTGATCAATTTTCCCAGCATACTGACCGTCAGCTTCATCAACTGCCACGTTTTGTCTGTGGCTTCGACGATGGCGTTGAACGGCCCATACTGGCGTACAACTTTATACTCATCTGGCAAAGGAATAACTTTCGGCTCAATACCAACGAAACCAATCGCCTTACCATTGCCCGGTCTACTCTCCGGGATTAATGTCAAAGACAAAGGACTCCCCTGCCTTTCGATTTCTAACGCTAAGGATTTACCCGGGTTATCCCGGACAAGCATCACAAAGGTCACCCATTGCGTTAAAGGCTGACCATCGACTTTAACGATCCTGTCGCCTGCTTGCAAACCTGCCTTACTTGCCGCCGAGTTTGATTGCACATTTTCCAGTACAGGTTCAATTTGCAGCCCTCGAGGACGAATCCCCAGCGAAGATACCGGATCTTCTTTATCAGGCTTAAACGCCCAGTGACGTAAATCGAGCTTTACATCCCGGTGTTGGTCGCTACCAAATGGCGCTACCGTAATGGTGGTGCTTTCATCGCCAATTTTATCGACCAACTGCAAACGCACGGCATCCCAATCAGGCGTTTCGATACCATCTACAGCTTTTAGTTCCGTACCTGGTGCAATTTGTGCTTCCGCAGCTATCGAATTGGCTGCTATTTCGCCAACCACCGGACGTACCCCAGGCACACCAATGATAAAAACCAGCCAGTAGGCAAAGATAGCAAAAATGAAGTTTGCAACCGGACCTGCGGCAATAATCGCCGCACGTTGGCCAACAGATTTATTATTGAAAGCATGATGGCGGAGTTCCGGAACGACCGGTTCTGCGCGCTCATCCAGCATTTTGACATAACCGCCCAACGGGATCAGGGCGATGACATATTCGGTGCCTGACTTATCAGTTCGGCGCCAGAGCGCCTTACCAAAACCTATTGAGAAACGCTCAACGCGAACACCACAACGCCGGGCAACCCAGAAATGACCAAATTCATGTACGGAGATAAGTACACCCAGCGCAACGATGAACGAAGCCAAATCCCAGAGAAAACTCAGCATAATACCTTCCGTTAAAGCGTCCTGAATGCCAGCAACAACAAGCAAGCAAAGACCGGTACAGCAGCCGTCAGGCTATCAATACGATCTAAAATACCACCGTGTCCTGGAATTAAATGACCACTGTCCTTAATTCCTGCTTCACGCTTAAACATACTCTCGGTCAGATCGCCGAGCACTGAGGCTAACGCTGCGACAATAGAGCAAATGAGTAAAGTGACCGGGGCGACGTCGAGATTTGCCCACATGCCATAGCCCCATGAGATTACCGCTGCGGTCGCAAGCCCGCCAATAAAGCCTTGCCAGGTTTTACCCGGAGAAACCTTCGGTGCCAGCTTATGTTTACCAAACAATTTGCCAAACATATATGCACCTGAGTCAGCACCCCAAACCAGGATCATGACATAGAGCAGCCATATTGCGCCACTGTAATGATTCTCGTCGTAGTGCCAGGCCCGTAACGCCAGCATGCCCCAGAAGAAGGGAACAATGGTTAGCACGCCAAAAATGATGCGCAATATTTTGGAGTTACGCCAGATTGCCGCGGAACCTGGGTAAAACAGCACCAGCAATAGCGCGGCAATCCACCACCCCAGCGAAGCCCAAAGCGAGATTTCAACCAGCGGTTGATGAATATTTCGGTGATACTCTGGCAGCAGAAAAAGCATCAGCGCCAACAATAACCCGCACAGCACCGCCAACCAGACTCTCTGCGAGCGAGTGGTAAAACCGCTAAGCTGTCCCCATTCCCACGCCGCCAGCATGCAGACCACCAGCGTAACAATAGCGAACCCCACCGGCGGCAACAGAAACAACGCCGCGATGACAACGGGTATTAAAACAAAAGCAGATATCAGGCGATACTTCAGCAAAAGCGACCCCCATCAGGCTGTTTCATCACCGGGCTCGGTGCCGCCGAAACGACGCTCTCGATTAGCAAAGGCATTTAACGCCCCTTCAAAGTCTTGTTCATCGAAATCGGGCCAGAGAACATCTGTAAAGTAAAGTTCGGCATAGGCAATTTGCCAAAGCAAAAAGTTACTAATGCGATGCTCCCCCCCAGTCCTAATCACTAAATCTACAGGGGCCAGTTCATGCATACAGACATGCTGGTTTAGCATCTCTTCATCTATCTGATCTGGTTGCAGGTTTCCTTGCTGCACCTTTTCAGCCAGTTGCCTGACTCCCTGGACTATATCCCAGCGTCCACCGTAGTTTGCCGCAATATTCAGCGTCAGACCGGTATTCCCGGCTGTTAGCGCTTCCGATTTACGAATACGTTCTTGCAAACGCGAGTTAAAGCGACTGGTATCGCCAATAATACGCAGACGCACGTTATGTCGGTGCAAGCTTTTGACTTCGCTATCGAGCGCCCACACAAACAGTTCCATTAACGCACTGACTTCCTGCGCTGGTCGGTTCCAGTTTTCACTACTAAAGGCATACAGCGTTAACGCCTCAATACCGCTGTTGGCCGCAAAAGAGACAGCCCGACGGACGGATTTTGCCCCGGCTTTATGCCCAAAGGCACGAATCTTCCCTTGCTTTTTTGCCCAGCGCCCATTGCCGTCCATAATGATCGCAACATGACGACAGCCATGCGCTGGCAATTTTTCGCTAAGTGGTTGAGTAGCAGACAACATCACGCGTTTCTTATTCCCTGACAGGGTTTACGGTACTCAGGAATACTGAAGCCTATACAAAAAAAAGCCGTGTAAAACCACGGCATACCTGATCTTATAAAGCCAACTACTTACGATCAGATGGCGCAGACTATATCACTGAAGCCCTACGCTAACAAATAGCGCGACTCTCTGTAGCCGGATTATCCTCAGCTTGCGAGACGCATCACCTCTTTTCTGGCGACTTCACGCGCGTTCGCATCAACAGATAACACGTCTTCCACACATTGTGGTTCGCGCATATCCATTTTTTCCAGTACGGATAAATTCAACGCAGCGATATCCGTAAAGCGAATTTGTTGCGCAAGAAAAGCTGCAACGGTGATCTCGTTTGCGGCATTTAATGTCGTCGTCGCTGCCTGGCCTTGTTCGAACGCCTCCATCGCCAATTTCAGGCATGGATAACGATCATAATCCGGTGCGGCAAATGTCAACGCACTTAGTTTGCAAAAATCGAGCGGCTTCACGCCAGAGTTCACGCGATTCGGCCAGGCCATGGTGTGGGCAATTGGCGTACGCATATCCGGTTCCCCCAACTGCGCCAGAACACTGCCATCCTGATAACGCACCATTGAGTGAATCACTGACTGCGGGTGAATCAGCACTTCCATCTGGCTGGCGCTGGCGTTAAACAACCAACGCGCTTCAATGTATTCCAGACCTTTGTTCATCATGGTAGCCGAATCAACAGAAATTTTACGCCCCATCGACCAGTTCGGATGGCGACAGGCTTGATCGGGCGTCATTGTTGCCAAATCGCGCAATGGCGTCTCACGGAAAGGGCCACCAGACCCGGTAAGTAAAATGGACACCACGCCATTTTGCTCAAGGTCAGCGTATCCCAGATTATGCTGGATAGGTTGCGGTAAACTCTGAAAAATGGCGTTATGTTCGCTATCGACCGGTAATAATTGCGCTTTGCTCTGCTTTACGGCGTCCATAAACAGACGTCCGCAGGTGACCAGTGATTCTTTATTAGCCAGCAAAATGGTTTTACCCGCGCGGATCGCCGCAAGCGTCGGTAACAGGCCAGCCGCGCCAACAATCGCCGCCATCACCTGATCAACATCTTCAAGCGCAGCCATATCACAAGCGGCTTGTTGCCCACTTAAGACTTCGGTGCGGCTACCCTGTTGCTGTAGCATTGTTTTAAGAAGTTTCGCACTCGCTTCATCGTCCATTACGGCATAGCGGGGAGAGAATTCCAGGCACTGTTCTACCATGCGAGTGACATTTTTGCCTGCCACCAGCGCAACTACGCGGAAGTGTTCGGGATTATGGCGCACCACGTCCAGCGTGCTGCAACCAATCGAGCCGGTCGAGCCCAGAATGGTGAGTTGCTTCATGAAACATCCAGAGTTGAGACAGAATAAAAAGCAAAACGCCGCCAGCCGATCCGCAAGGACCTACTGAGCGGCGTTTTTTGTCGTTCAAGAAATCAGAACTGCATCAGTTCTGCTTCTTTGTCTGCCAGCGCCGCTTCAATTTTCTTGATTGCAGCATCAGTCAGTTTCTGTACATCGTCCTGAGAACGGCGATCGTCGTCTTCGCTGATCTCTTTATCTTTCAACAGCGCTTTCACTTTGTCGTTCGCGTCACGACGCACGTTACGTACTGCAACACGCGCCTGTTCTGCTTCACCACGAACGATTTTGGTCAGATCTTTACGACGTTCTTCCGTCAGCGGCGGCAGCGGAACACGGATGTCGCTACCCGCAGAGTTCGGGTTCAGGCCGAGATCGGACGCCATAATCGCTTTTTCAACAGCCGGTGACATTGAACGATCAAACACGTTGATTTTCAGAGTACGGGAATCTTCTACCGTTACGCTTGCCAGCTGACGCAGCGGCGTCGGCGTGCCGTAATATTCCACGACAATGCCATCCAGCAGGCTGGGAGAAGCACGACCCGTGCGTATTTTGCTGATTTGGGTTTTGAACGCTTCTACGCATTTATCCATGCGTACTTCAGCATCTTTTCTGATATCGCTAATCACGTTACGAATCCTTGAAAACTTGTCTCAGTCAGACCAGACAGTCACACACAGTGGAAGTGTGCTAAGTATAGCCCTGATTAAACATATTACGGGTAATCGTCTGGATTATTAGGCTATTTTATTTGCCATTTTGGCCCCAGGCAGTGCTCGCAATCCTCACGTACTTTTGTACGCTTCGGTTGCTGCGCGCTGGCCGTGACCAAACTGCCTGCAACAATAACGCCTTATAACCAGACTTACGCCCCCGCGATACTTACGCGGAATCTTACCCTTATTTATCCATCACGGGAATTATTCCGTGATTAAAGTCCCTTCTTTTTCACCCATTACCACACGGCGCAGCGCACCCGGTTTGTTCATGTTGAAAACACGAATAGGTAATTTATGGTCACGAGCCAGCGTAAAGGCCGCCAGGTCCATGACTTTCAGCTCTTTTTCCAGCACTTCGCTGTAAGTCAGTTGCTCGTACATGGTTGCGGTTGGATCTTTCGCCGGATCAGCAGTAAACACGCCGTCAACTTTGGTTGCTTTCAGCACCACATCGGCTTCAATTTCGATACCACGCAGGCAAGCTGCTGAGTCGGTAGTAAAGAACGGGTTACCTGTACCGGCGGAGAGGATCACCACACGGTTGTTGCGCAACAGGCTGATAGCTTCTGCCCAGCTGTAGCTGTCGCACACGCCATTCAATGGAATAGCGGACATCAGACGAGCGTTCACATAGGCGCGGTGCAGTGCATCACGCATTGCCAGGCCGTTCATTACGGTCGCCAGCATCCCCATGTGGTCGCCCACAACGCGGTTCATACCCGCTTTCGCCAGACCAGCGCCACGGAACAGGTTACCCCCACCAATCACCACACCAACCTGAATACCCAGTTCAACCAGTTCTTTGATTTCCTGAGCCATGCGATCCAGTATGCTTGCATCAATACCGAAGCCTTCCGTGCCCTGCAGAGCTTCGCCACTCAACTTAAGCAGAATGCGTTTATAGACGGGTTTTGCATTGGTAGCCATGTTTCTTTCCTGAGACTGTCAACGATTGAAATGAATTAATACCGGCGACATTGTACGTCGCTTTTCAGCGCAGCCCCATAAGGGTTAGCTGAATTTACAAGATGGGCGCAAAAAGAAGCCGCCCTCAGGCGGCTCCTTTTCGATAATTAAGACTGCTTGGACATCGCAGCAACTTCTGCTGCAAAGTCAGTCTCAACTTTCTCGATGCCTTCACCCACTTCAAAGCGGATGAAGCCAGTCACTTCAGCGTTATGCTCTTTCAGCAGCTGACCAACAGTTTTGCCTGGTTCCATAACGAACGGCTGACCGGTCAGAGAAACTTCGCCGGTGAATTTCTTCATGCGGCCTTCAACCATTTTCTCTGCGATTTCTTTCGGCTTACCAGACTGCATAGCGATATCCAGCTGTACCTGGTATTCTTTTTCTACCACTTCAGCGGATACGTCTTCCGGTTTGATGAATTCTGGTTTGCTTGCAGCAACGTGCATAGCGATGTGTTTAACCAGTTCTTCGTCAGCGCCTTTAGCAGCAACCAGAACGCCGATACGCGCACCGTGCTGATAAGAACCCAGAACGTCGCCTTCCAGCGCAGCAACGCGGCGAATATTGATGTTTTCACCAATTTTCGCTACCAGCGCAACACGTTCTTCTTCGAACTGTGCTTTCAGAACTTCAACGTCAGTGATTTTGCCAGCAACAGCTGCATCCAGAACTTTGTCTGCGAACGCCTGGAAACCTGCGTCTTTTGCAACGAAGTCAGTCTGGCAGTTAACTTCCAGAATGATGCCGTAGTTGCCGTCGATTTTGGTTTTGATCACGCCGTCAGCAGCAACGTTGCCTGCTTTTTTCGCTGCTTTAATAGCACCGGACTTACGCATGTTTTCGATTGCCAGCTCGATGTCGCCGTTAGCTTCAGTCAGTGCTTTTTTGCAATCCATCATGCCTGCGCCAGTACGCTCACGCAGCTCTTTTACCAGGGATGCGGTAATTTCAGCCATTCTAAAATCCTCGGAGATGTGATCTGCCCGGCATTAAACCGCACAGATATAAAAGTGAAAAAGGGGGCCATATGCAGGCCCCCTAACCAAACGTGTACTACCTGGTCTATAAGGGCTCTCCCCCTTCATATTTCACGCCGCAGATGCGTTGTCTTCGCTCGTTCATCCCGACCACTTACTGATGTAAGCTCCCGGGAATTCTCGAGCTTGCCGCCTTTCTGCAACTCGAACTATTTTGGGGGAGTTATCAAGCCTTATTACTCAGCTTCTACGAAGCTTTCTTCCGCCTGGGAAGCCAGATCCTGAGAACGGCCTTCACGTACGGTTGCAGCAACAGCACCCAGGTACAGGGTCACAGCACGGATTGCGTCGTCGTTACCCGGGATAACGAAGTCAACACCGTCCGGATCAGAGTTGGTATCAACGATAGCAAATACCGGAATACCCAGGTTGTTTGCTTCTTTGATAGCAATGTGCTCGTGGTCAGCATCGATTACAAACAGAGCGTCCGGCAGACCGCCCATGTCTTTGATACCGCCCAGGCTGTTTTCCAGTTTCTCCAGCTCACGAGTGCGCATCAGCGCTTCTTTCTTGGTCAGCTTGTCGAAAGTACCGTCCTGAGACTGAGTTTCCAGGTCTTTCAGACGTTTGATGGACTGACGAACGGTTTTCCAGTTAGTCAGCATACCGCCCAGCCAGCGATGGTTCACGAAGAACTGATCGCAGCTCAGAGCAGCGTCTTTCACCGCTTCGCTTGCAGCGCGTTTAGTACCAACGAAAAGGATTTTACCTTTGCGAGAAGCAATCTTGTTCAGTTCAGCCAGAGCTTCGTTGAACATCGGTACAGTTTTCTCAAGGTTGATGATGTGAACTTTGTTACGCGCACCGAAGATGAACGGCTTCATTTTCGGGTTCCAGTAACGGGTCTGGTGACCGAAGTGAACACCAGCCTTGAGCATGTCGCGCATGGAAACAGTTGCCATGATTAAAACCTCTATATAAAAGTTGGGGTTATGCCTCCACGTATCCCATATTACCGACCCCAAAGGGCACCCCGGAATATGTGCCGATACGTGTGTGTTGTTACACAAAGTGAGATTGTCGCTTCCGTCCAGTCTGTGTATACGAAATGGATCGGAAGTCCGGCGCGCTTTATACCACAAATACGTCGTGGACACCAATAATTGTTGGTGCGCTCTACAGCATCAGACGATGAATTTTCTATTATAGAAAACGTTCTGTGGCATGTTTGGCGAAATTCAGAATGATTCTCAATTTATCCTGGTGTGATACCATTGACGGCACTTACATATATATTGTCGGTATCACCGACGCTGATGGACAGAATTAATGACTATCTCAATCAAGACCCCAGAAGATATCGAAAAAATGCGCGTCGCTGGCCGACTGGCTGCCGAAGTGCTGGAGATGATCGAACCGTATGTTAAACCAGGCGTCAGCACCGGCGAGCTGGATCGCATCTGTAATGATTACATTGTTAATGAACAACACGCGGTTTCTGCCTGCCTCGGCTATCACGGTTACCCGAAGTCCGTTTGTATCTCTATTAATGAAGTGGTGTGCCACGGTATTCCGGACGACGCCAAGCTGCTGAAAGATGGCGATATCGTTAACATTGATGTCACCGTAATCAAAGATGGTTTCCACGGCGATACCTCGAAAATGTTTATCGTCGGTAAGCCAACCATCATGGGCGAACGTCTGTGCCGCATCACGCAAGAAAGCCTGTACCTGGCGCTGCGGATGGTAAAACCAGGCATTAATCTGCGCGAAATCGGTGCGGCAATTCAGAAATTTGTCGAAGCAGAAGGCTTCTCCGTCGTTCGTGAATATTGCGGACACGGTATTGGTCGCGGCTTCCACGAAGAACCGCAGGTGCTGCACTATGACTCCCGTGAAACCAACGTCGTGCTGAAACCGGGGATGACCTTCACTATTGAGCCAATGGTCAACGCGGGTAAAAAAGAGATCCGCACCATGAAAGATGGCTGGACGGTAAAAACCAAAGATCGCAGCTTGTCTGCACAATATGAGCATACTATTGTGGTGACGGATAACGGCTGCGAAATTCTGACGCTACGCAAGGATGACACCATCCCGGCGATAATCTCGCACGACGAATAAGATGAAGCCGGCGAATGCCGGCTTTTTTAATGTGATAATTTAATCTTATGGGTGGCGCACAATGAATACCCTTCCCGAACAGTACGCAAATACCGCTCTCCCCACCCTTCCCGGTCAACCACAAAATCCATGTGCCTGGCCCCGTGACGAATTAACTGTTTGTGAGATAAAAGCCCATATTGACACCTTCCAGCGTTGGCTGGGCGATGCCTTTGATAGCGGGATCTCCGCAGAGCAATTAATTGAAGCGCGCACCGAGTTTATCGACCAACTCCTGCAACGGTTATGGATTGAAGCGGGATTCAGCCAGATTGCCGATCTGGCACTGGTTGCCGTCGGTGGCTATGGTCGTGGCGAGCTGCATCCACTTTCAGACATCGATTTACTGATTTTAAGTCGTAAAAAGCTCCCGGACGATCAAGCGCAAAAAGTGGGCGAGTTGTTAACGCAGCTCTGGGATGTGAAGCTGGAAGTCGGTCATAGCGTGCGCACGCTTGAAGAGTGCATGCTGGAAGGGTTATCGGATTTAACCGTCGCCACCAACTTGATCGAATCCCGCTTATTAATTGGCGATGTGGCACTCTTCCTCGAACTGCAAAAACACATCTTCAGCGAAGGATTCTGGCCTTCTGACAAGTTCTACGCGGCGAAAGTTGAAGAACAGAACCTGCGCCACCAGCGTTATCACGGCACCAGCTACAACCTTGAGCCAGACATCAAAAGCAGCCCCGGCGGCTTGCGCGATATTCACACTCTGCAATGGGTCGCTCGCCGCCATTTTGGCGCGACCTCGCTGGATGAGATGGTTGGATTTGGCTTCTTAACCTCAGCGGAGCGGGCAGAATTAAACGAATGCCTGCATATACTGTGGCGTATTCGCTTTGCCCTGCATCTGGTCGTCAGCCGTTACGATAATCGCCTGCTGTTTGATCGCCAGCTTAGCGTCGCCCAGCGACTGAATTACAGTGGTGAAGGTAACGAACCGGTCGAGCGGATGATGAAGGATTACTTCCGCGTTACGCGCCGCGTCAGTGAACTCAACCAGATGCTGCTGCAACTGTTCGATGAAGCCATCCTGGCCCTACCCGCCGACGAAAAGCCCCGTCCGATTGACGATGAGTTTCAGCTACGTGGCACACTGATCGACCTGCGCGATGAAACACTGTTTATGCGCCAGCCGGAAGCCATCTTGCGTATGTTTTACACCATGGTGCGCAACAGTGCGATCACCGGCATTTACTCCACCACACTGCGTCAGTTGCGCCACGCCCGTCGCCATCTGCAACAACCGCTATATCATATTCCGCAAGCGCGAAAATTGTTTTTGAGCATTCTACGCCACCCCGGAGCGATGCGGCGCGGACTATTGCCAATGCATCGCCATAGCGTGCTCGGCGCGTACATGCCGCAATGGTCGCATATCGTCGGGCAAATGCAGTTTGACCTGTTCCACGCCTACACGGTGGATGAACATACTATTCGCGTAATGCTGAAGCTGGAGAGTTTTGCCAGTGAAGAAACGCGCCAGCGCCATCCGTTGTGTGTGGACGTCTGGCCACGCCTGCCGTCAACTGAACTTATCTTCATCGCGGCGCTGTTTCATGATATCGCCAAAGGGCGCGGCGGTGACCACTCCATACTCGGCGCACAAGACGTGGTACATTTTGCCGAACTCCACGGGCTGAACTCGCGTGAAACACAACTGGTCGCCTGGCTGGTTCGTCAGCACTTGCTGATGTCGGTCACCGCCCAGCGCCGCGATATTCAGGACCCGGAAGTGATCAAGCAGTTTGCCGAAGAAGTTCAAACGGAAAATCGTCTGCGCTATCTGGCATGCCTGACAGTGGCTGATATTTGCGCCACCAACGAAACGCTGTGGAATAGCTGGAAGCAGAGTCTGTTGCGCGAACTCTATTTTGCCACCGAAAAGCAGCTACGACGCGGAATGCAAAACACGCCGGATATGCGCGAACGCGTTCGTCATCACCAGCTCCAAGCGCTGGCACTGCTGCGTATGGACAATATTGACGAGGAGGCACTGCACCATATCTGGTCACGCTGCCGGGCAAACTATTTTGTTCGTCACAGTCCAAATCAACTGGCCTGGCACGCACGCCATTTGCTACAGCATGATTTAAGTAAGTCATTAGTGTTGCTAAGCCCACACGCCACGCGTGGAGGCACCGAGATTTTTATCTGGAGCCCGGACCGCCCCTATCTGTTTGCCGCCGTCTGTGCCGAGCTAGACCGTCGAAACTTAAGCGTTCACGACGCGCAAATTTTTACCACCCGCGACGGTATGGCGATGGATACATTCATTGTCCTTGAGCCGGACGGCAGCCCACTTTCCGCAGATCGCCATGACGTTATTCGCTTTGGTCTGGAGCAGGTGCTGACACAAAGTAGCTGGCAGCCACCGCAGCCACGTCGCCAACCGGCTAAATTGCGCCATTTTACTGTTGAAACCGAAGTGACGTTTTTGCCGACCCATACCGACCGCAAATCATTCCTCGAACTGATCGCCCTCGATCAGCCAGGACTGCTGGCACGGGTGGGGAAAATTTTTGCCGATCTGGGAATTTCGCTTCATGGCGCCCGAATTACAACCATTGGCGAGCGAGTAGAAGATTTATTCATAATTGCCACCGCTGACCGGCGTGCGCTTAATAACGAGTTGCAGCAGGAAGTGCATCAGCGGTTGACAGAGGCCCTCAATCCAAACGATAAAGGGTGATGTGTTTACTGATATGAAAAGAGTTTAACAATGCAGCAGTTACAGAACATTATTGAAGCCGCTTTTGAACGCCGTGCCGAGATCACGCCAGCCAATGCAGATACCGTTACCCGCGAAGCGGTAAATCAGGTGATCGCCCTGCTGGATTCCGGCGCACTGCGTGTAGCGGAAAAAATTGACGGTCAGTGGGTGACGCATCAGTGGTTGAAAAAAGCGGTGCTGCTCTCTTTCCGTATTAATGATAATCAGGTGATTGAAGGGGCAGAAAGCCGCTACTTCGATAAAGTGCCGATGAAATTCGCCAACTACGATGAAGCGCGTTTCCAGAAAGAAGGCTTCCGCGTGGTGCCGCCAGCCGCCGTTCGCCAGGGGGCGTACATCGCACGCAACACCGTGTTGATGCCATCCTACGTTAACATCGGCGCATATGTTGATGAAGGCACCATGGTTGATACCTGGGCGACCGTCGGTTCCTGTGCGCAGATTGGTAAAAATGTCCACCTTTCCGGTGGTGTAGGTATCGGCGGCGTGCTGGAGCCGCTGCAGGCTAACCCGACCATCATTGAAGATAACTGTTTCATCGGCGCACGTTCTGAAGTCGTGGAAGGCGTGATTGTCGAAGAAGGCTCCGTGATTTCCATGGGCGTATACATCGGTCAGAGCACCCGAATTTACGATCGCGAAACTGGCGAAATCCACTACGGTCGCGTTCCGGCAGGTTCAGTGGTTGTTTCTGGCAACCTGCCGTCGAAAGATGGCAAATACAGCCTTTATTGTGCAGTTATCGTTAAGAAAGTTGACGCGAAAACTCGCGGCAAAGTTGGTATCAACGAACTACTGCGTACCATCGACTAAAAGTCAGTACACGGGCAGCATGACGCTGCCCGTTTTTTGCAGGGATGGACAATGATTTCACGCAGGCGTTTTATACAGGCTGCCGCCGCGTCGTTAGCTGTCGGTTTAGGTTTCAGTGATATACATTACTGGGAACCTGGTTGGCTTGAATTAACCCAGCATCGTATCGCCTTCTTTAAGGATCAAGGCCCCCCCTTCAAAATCCTTTTTCTTGCCGATCTCCACTATTCGCGCTTTGTTCCTCTCCCCCTGATTTCTGAAGCCATTGCCCTTGGCGTGGCACAAAAACCCGATTTGATATTGCTGGGTGGCGATTATGTCTTATTTGATATGCCGCTGAATTTTTCAGCGTTCAGTGACGTACTCTCACCACTTGCCGAATGTGCACCGACGTTTGCCTGTTACGGCAACCATGATCGCCCTGTCGGCACGCAGAAGAATCGCTTAATTGGCGAGGCGCTAACATCAGCGGGAATTACAGTGTTGTTTAATCAGGCCACCGTCATTGCCACCCACAAGCGGCAATTTGAACTGGCAGGAACGGGGGATTTATGGGCTGGACAATGTAAACCGCCCCCCGCTGGCGAAGTCCATATCCCCCGACTGATACTGGCACATAACCCTGACAGTAAAGACGTTATGCATGATGAACCCTGGGATTTGATGCTGTGTGGGCATACGCACGGCGGTCAACTACGCATACCGTTTGTTGGCGAACCTTTCGCCCCCGTCGAAGATAAAAGATATGTTGCGGGGCTAAACGCTTATGGTAAACGACAAATCTACACCACTCGCGGCGTGGGAAGTTTATATGGCTTACGTCTGAACTGCCGCCCGGAAGTGACAATGCTGGAACTGGTTTAACTGGATACTCAATAATGGAATATTTTCTCGGTGGTTATATGTTGCTGCATTGCCTGCCCGTTGAGGGGCTTCATCAGCAACTTAAAGGTAAACCACTGCTAACGTGCAGTACTTGTTTTAATGAAAGTCTGCTTTGTGCCTGGTCTTACGCGTGGTTAGGTTCCGATAAAGATTCTCCTTATGATGGCAGTATGTCACTTTACGAACATCTGGAAGCCACCTTTTTGCTTACTGACAAAGACAGAGAACAGATCAGCATCCGCGTAAATGATTGGTTCAATGAAGATAAAGTTGGCTGGGAAAGCATTTTTATGGATAAATCGACCGCTATTGAATATAAACACACTTTCTTTCCCAATATCGAGAATTGCTACCTCCTTGCAATCTATATCAGAGAACCGGATATACAAGCGTTCTCCCTTTATCCATCCCATGATGGTATTGCTGCAAGGCTTCTTCGCAGGCAGCCTGAACGAAATGAAATGGATGAAAAGTTATTAGGTTACGATATTCTGGGTCTGGAAATCGGCGGGCAGTTCCATACATCTCACTGCCATCCATTGTATAACGAACTCCACCAGCGCTTCGGTCTCACCCTTAATCAACACGGACTTTATAACGAAATCCCGGACTGGCAACCAGTCGTGGACTATATGAACGACGACGCCACGGGATGCGAACCCGTCCCCTGGGGTATCGCCAGAATAAAGCAGGTAATTTTTTAATTTTTACGCCATGATTGAAGTCTGAAAGAAAAGGCTTTCTGCGATCGCCGTCGAGCCGGACGGGCCAGGCAAAATGCTAAGATAAGCACAATTTACTGACTCATTTTGAGGTAACGCTATGTACGACAATCTGAAAAGTCTGGGTATTACCAATCCTGAAGACATTGATCGTTACAGCCTCCGGCAGGAAGCCAACAACGATATTTTGAAAATCTATTTCCAGAAAGACAAAGGCGAGTTTTTCGCCAAGAGCGTGAAATTTAAATATCCACGTCAGCGCAAAACGGTGGTCGCCGATGGTGTGGGTCAGGGTTATAAAGAAGTACAGGAGATCAGCCCTAACCTGCGTTATATCATTGATGAGCTTGATCAAATCTGCCAGCGTGACCGCAGCGAGGTTGATCTTAAGCGTAAGATCCTCAACGATTTACGTCACCTTGAGTCGGTAGTGACCAATAAGATCAGCGAAATTGAAGCCGATCTGGAAAAACTGACGCGCAAATAATCCCTGACTGATGGTTAGCTCGGGTAATCTCCTCTCCCCTTCGGGGAGAGGGTGAGGGGTACACGCCTGCGCCGCCTCGAGCTTAACGCATAATCTACCGCTCTTCATCCAACTGCAACGCCACATACAGCAGCAACCTGTCATCAAAATTGCCCAAATCCAGCCCGGTCAGTTCCGATATACGATTAAGCCGATACTCCAGGGTATTACGATGAATAAACAGCGCCTTTGACGTTGCCAGTGGTTGCACATTGTGGCGAAACCACGCCGCCAGTGTTCGCCGCAGTAAGCCGTTATTGTCCATCGCTTTGAGTCGCGCCAGCGGTCGCGCCAGTTCGTTGGCCTGCCAGTCGCCACGCAAACTGTCGAGTAACACTGGTAACATCAGATCCTGATAAAAATAGCATCGACTTTCGGGCATCCGCTGTTTACCCACCACCATCGTCGTTTTCGCCGTACGATAGGATCGGGCAATACTGCCAGGACCGGTAAAATAGTTGCCCAGCGAAACGCGAAAACGCAGCTGGCCGTACTCTTTCATACGGGAGATCAGTTGCTCAACTCGCTTACGATGATCTTCTGCATCCCAGCGCCCAAAAGAGTTCAACGCCGGTTTCAACACCACCATTTCGGTCAGCGAGACAATCGCCACCAGATTATTACGCTCGGGCGTAGTCAGCGCGTTTTGCAGTTGCTGTAACTCTGCCATTGCGCTGTCCACACCAAGCTGACCGCTGTCAACCTCAACAATAGCCACCACTCGCGGTTGATTGAGATCGATCCCCAGCCGTTGCGCCCATTCAGTAAGTGCGGGAGTATTCTCCTCAGCCTGAATCAGGTTCATCACCAGTTCTTCCCGCAAACGACTATCCTGCGCCAGCAGATGCATCAACCGTGACTGTTCCAGCATCATTTCAGCCGTCATGCAGACCAGTTCGCCATATTTACGCAGATTCTCAGGCTCACCAGTCAGGCCAATGACGCCGACAATTTCACCTTCCAGCCGTAACGGTAGATTTATCCCCTGCCGCACACCGTGCAGATGACGTGCCACCGCATCATCGATATCGACAACTCGTCCCTGTGAAAGTACCAACAATGCACCTTCGTGCAATTCTCCAATACGCTCACGATCGCCGCTGCCGATAATTCGCCCGCGGGCATCCATTACGTTGATATTGGTATCGATGATGCGCATGGTACGTGCCACGATATCCTGCGCCATTTTGGTATCAAGATGCCAGCCAGCCATAAGTCCTCCGTTATGCATGGCTTAGCATAAGGAAGTAGATGACGTTCGGCATTGTGCAAATGCACAAAGGATGATGAAGATATATGGAGTTGTGGTGAAGTTCACAGATTGTAAGGAGCACCCCTTCCCGTTTTCAGGAAGGGGTTGAGGGAGATTACTGCATTAACAGGTAGATGGTGCTGTCGCCGCGCTGAATGTTCAGAGCCAGCACAGATGGTTTACTGTCGAGAACTTTACGCAGTTCAGCAATGTTTTTCACTGCCTGCTGGTTCGCGCCAATAATCACATCACCTTTCTTCAGGCCGATCTGCGCAGCCGGAGTCCCCGTTTTCACGTTGTTCACTACCACGCCCTGATCTTTGCCTTTGTTGCTCATCTCAGCGCCTTCAATGCCGTTGAAGATGGAGCTGGAATCAACCTGATTCTGGCTGCTCTGCTGCAGTTCCAGATTCACGTTAACCTGCTTACCATCGCGCAGTAAGCCCAGGGTCAGTTTGCTGCCCACCGGCATAGTCCCCACCTGAGCACGCAGCGCGGCAAAGCTGCTGATTGGCTTACCGTTCAGTGAGGTGATCACATCACCTGCTTTAATGCCCGCTTTTGCAGCGGAGGAGTTAGGCAGAACCTGGCTTACGAAAGCACCGCGCTGGGCGTCAACTTTCATCGCTTTCGCCAGTTCAGAGTTAAGCTCAGTACCCATAATACCCAGCTCACCGCGTTTCACCTGGCCGTATTCCACCATCTGCGAGGTCAGGTTTTTCACCATATTGCTCGGGATAGCAAAACCGATACCGATGTTACCGCCGTCCGGTGCGAGGATCGCAGTGTTAATACCGATCAGTTCGCCGTTCAGGTTAACCAGCGCACCACCGGAGTTACCACGGTTGATTGCTGCATCGGTCTGGATGAAGTTTTCGTAGTTTTCGGCATTCAGGCCGCTACGCCCCAGCGCAGAGACAATCCCGGAAGTTACCGTCTCGCCCAGACCAAACGGGTTACCAATTGCTACGGTGTAATCACCCACGCGCAGCGCATCAGAATCTGCCATCTTAATTGCGGTCAGGTTTTTCGGGTTCTGGATCTGGAGCAGCGCAATATCAGAGCGCGGATCTTTGCCAACCATCTTCGCGTCGAACTTACGACCATCGCTCAGTTGAACTTTAATCACCGTTGCGTTATCAACAACGTGGTTGTTGGTGACGACATAGCCTTTATCGGCATCAATGATGACACCGGAACCCAGCGCCATGAATTTTTGTTGCTGGCTGCCGCCATTGCCGCCCTGGCCCCCCTGGCAGAACGGAGAGCTCTGGAACGGAGAACCGTCCTGGCAGAACGGAGAATCATCACCGAAGAACTGTTGGAAATTACGCGGCATACGCGGCGTATTAACAGTTGTGCTACCTTCTACGTTAATGCTGACCACTGAAGGCATCACCTTTTCGAGCATCGGTGCAAGGCTTGGCATCTGCTGGGCAGTCGTTGCGAAAGAAGTCTCAGCCGCCGTTGCAGAGAGCGGAGATAACGCCAAACCTAAACTCAGAGCCAATGCACTCAGTGCTAATGTGGTTTTTTTCATGTATTTCAGTCTCGATTAACAGATAACGCAAAATTGCTGTGTTCTTCAGATTCATTTTATAGCGCGAAGTTCCGAACTAAAGTTTCTGCAAAAGGTAAAAATTTATTGTTCATCTTTACAAAAGCCTGGTTATTGTTCTACGGCCATCAGACGTCGGTATTCATCCCATGCATAGAGGTCTGTCATACCGCTGATATAATCCTGTAGTAAGCGGCAGCGGTAATAATATTCCCATAGCGGAAACTCAGGAGAATCTGACGGTAATTTACTGACAGCCTCGACATAGGCCAGCCGATGGCGCGTCGAGAGTTTGTGGAATAAGCGCGATTCAATGGGGAAACGTTTCACCCGTTCTTTTTCTACCAGCTCAGTAAAGTCTGATAACGACAGGCTTAATAAAGGGCGATAAATCTCTAATAATCCGCTAATGACCCGGTAGCCCTGCAATTCAAGCTGCTCGACATCTGGATGGCTAAACACATGTTTTACAGCGACATTTTTATATAGTTTTAGAAGATCGCTGCATTCACTGGCATCTTCCAATAAGGCATGATTAAACGTTCCGGCGAAAATCGCAGGCAGATTATCAATAAATCGTTGTGCCGCGTAGGGCACCAGTTTATTTAGGGTATTTACCCGTAAATACATAAAAAACTGATCTTCCGTACTGCGGCTTAAGCTATTTGAGCGTGATTTTTCCCAGGCATTTTCAACCACTAGCGAAAAGAGCGAACCTTTCTCATGCTGGCCCCACGCCTCGTGCAAATGGTGATAAAGCTGCTCAACGGTAAATATTCTTTTCTCTACGGCATCTTCAAGGTCTGCCACACAATAGGAGATATCGTCGGCAGCTTCCATAATCCACGTTAATGGAAAACGACTGTAAAGCACCAAATTAAGTTCTTTACGCAACCGGGCAATATAGGCTTCTTCAGAAAGATAATAACCTGGTTTTTTCATTAAATAGTGATGTGTCTCAGGCGTTTCGCCACGCCACCACGCCGGACGGGTATATTTTAAAATACCGCCAACCTGTGCCCAGGTGAGATTCATCCGCATCAATGTATGCACCAGACGAATACCTTGTGCATTACCCTCAAAATGACATAAGTCCTGACGAATCTTGCGCCGCAGCTCGTTAAGCCGTTCTTCCCCTTCCCGTAAACGCAACGCAGCTACACTGCATCGATCGTCGGTCAGTGGCTGACTTTCGGCATCTGCCGGGTGCAAACGTTGGCGAAACCAGTCATTTATCGCCGCTTCGCCAAAATGACCAAACGGTGGATTACCGATATCGTGCATCAGACATGACATCTCAACAATACTTTCAAAAGGTCCCGTCAGTTCATCCAGACCATACGCTTCCAGTAATTTAAGCTCTTTCAGACGGCTTAAAATTTCTTTGGCGATGTAGCGCCCCACCTGCTGGACTTCCATCGAGTGAGTAAGACGCGTACGCACCGCGGCATTACGCTCCAGTGGAAAAACCTGGGTCTTTTGTTGCAGACGGCGAATTGCCGGTGAGTTGATGATACGCCCGCGATCGCTCTCGAAGATCCGCAGGATCTCATGTTCGGTTTTAACGCCCTGCGGTGAACGGTAACGACGATGCCAGTTTATTTTTTTTCGGAAATCAATCTGTGCCATGTCCTCTCCCGCGTGAGAAATACGCTTCCCCGTAAGCGCATGGTAAACTATGCCTTCAAATCGGGCTTATCGCGAGTAAATCTATGAAAATCGGCATCATTGGTGCAATGGAAGAAGAAGTTACGTTGCTGCGTGACAAAATCGAAAACCGTCAAACTATCAGTCTGGGCGGTTGCGAAATCTATACCGGCCAACTGAATGGAACCGAAGTTGCGCTTCTGAAATCGGGCATCGGTAAAGTCGCTGCGGCGCTAGGTGCCACTCTGCTGTTGGAACACTGCAAGCCAGATGTGATTATTAACACCGGTTCTGCCGGTGGCCTGGCGCCAACACTGAAAGTGGGAGATATCGTCGTCTCGGACGAAGCACGTTATCACGACGCGGATGTCACAGCATTTGGTTACGAATACGGTCAGTTACCTGGCTGCCCGGCAGGCTTCAAAGCTGATGATAAATTGATCGCTGCCGCTGAGGTCTGCATTGCCGAACTGAATCTTAACGCTGTACGTGGCCTGATTGTTAGCGGCGACGCTTTCATCAACGGCTCTGTTGGCCTGGCGAAAATCCACAACAACTTCCCACAGGCCATTGCTGTTGAGATGGAAGCGACGGCAATCGCCCATGTCTGCCACAATTTCAACGTCCCGTTTGTCGTAGTACGCGCCATCTCTGACGTAGCCGATCAACAGTCTCATCTTAGCTTCGATGAGTTCCTGGCTGTTGCCGCTAAGCAGTCCAGCCTGATGGTTGAGTCACTGGTGCAGAAACTGGCACATGGCTAAGTCACTGTTCAGGGCGCTGGTCGCCCTGTCTTTTCTCGCGCCGCTGTGGCTCAACGCCGCGCCGCGCGTCATCACGCTTTCTCCCGCCAACACTGAACTTGCCTTTGCCGCCGGGATCACGCCGGTTGGGGTCAGCAGCTATTCCGACTATCCTCCACAAGCGCAGAAGATTGAGCAGGTTTCTACCTGGCAGGGGATGAATCTGGAACGCATTGTGGCGCTGCAACCCGATCTGGTGATTGCCTGGCGTGGAGGTAATGCCGAACGGCAGGTTGACCAGCTGGCGTCACTGGGAATAAAAGTGATGTGGGTCGATGCGACAAGCATTGAACAAATTGCCAATGCGTTACGTCAACTGGCCCCCTGGAGTCCGCAACCGGACAAGGCCGAACAAGCCGCGCAATCCCTGCTGGACCAGTACGCGCAATTGAAAGCCCAATATGCTGATAAACCTAAAAAACGTGTTTTTCTGCAATTCGGCATTAATCCACCATTTACCAGTGGAAAAGCGTCAATTCAGAACCAGGTACTCGAAGTTTGTGGTGGAGAAAACATCTTTAAAGACAGCCGGGTACCCTGGCCGCAAGTTAGCCGCGAACAGGTGTTAGCACGCGCGCCACAGGCGATTGTCATTACAGGTGGACCGGACCAAATTCCTAAAATCAAACAATACTGGGGTGAACAGCTCAAAATTCCCGTTATTCCTCTCACGAGTGACTGGTTTGAACGTGCAAGCCCACGTATTATCCTCGCAGCAAAACAGCTCTGTAATGCGCTTTCACAGGTAGATTAGTGCCTGACCTTTTCAGGTGCTCAGTGGGGATAGAACAATGCTCGTCTATTGGCTGGATATAGTCGGCACAGCGGTATTTGCCATCTCCGGCGTTTTACTCGCCGGAAAATTGCGTATGGACCCTTTTGGTGTCCTGGTATTGGGCGTGGTTACCGCAGTAGGCGGCGGGACAATTCGCGACATGGCGCTGGATCACGGCCCGGTATTTTGGGTGAAAGATCCCACCGATCTGGTCGTTGCAATGGTCACCAGCATGCTGACCATCGTGCTGGTGCGCCAGCCAAGACGCTTACCAAAATGGATGTTGCCGGTGCTGGATGCCGTTGGTCTGGCGGTGTTTGTCGGTATTGGCGTGAATAAAGCCTTTAATGCGGAAGCTGGTCCGTTAATCGCGGTCTGTATGGGCGTCATTACTGGCGTTGGCGGCGGGATCATTCGTGATGTACTGGCCCGCGAAATCCCCATGATTTTACGCACAGAAATCTACGCAACAGCCTGTATTATCGGCGGTATTGTGCACGCTACGGCTTATTACACATTTTCCGTACCACTGGAAACAGCCAGTATGATGGGCATGGTCGTGACGCTATTGATTCGGCTGGCGGCTATTCGTTGGCACCTTAAGCTACCGACGTTTGCGCTGGATGAGAATGGGCGTTGAAGAGAGAAGATATGCCGGATAGCTTATCCGGCACATGAACAACAGTTTAGATGCTGAAGGAAGAACCGCAACCGCAGGTGCTTTTCGCGTTCGGGTTGGTCACGATGAAACGAGAACCTTCCAGACCTTCGGTATAGTCAACGGAACCGCCGACCAGATATTGCAGGCTCATCGGGTCAACCACCAGGCCAACGCCCTGTTTTTCGATGGTCATATCACCTTCGTTCACCTGATCATCAAAGGTGAAACCATACTGGAAGCCGCTGCAACCACCACCGGTGATATACACGCGTAATTTCAGATTCGGGTTATCTTCGTCAGCGATCAGGCTTTTAACTTTGTTGGCTGCTGCATCGGTAAACTCCAGCGGCAGTGCTACGTCATCACTCATATTTTGCTCCAAACGACATCGGCAATTGGGCAAATTCTAACCCAATAATAATCGCCATTATCTAATACCCTGGTATTTCGTTCAAGTATTCTCGCTGGCTGATGCGGCCTTGCTTCGCGCCAGTTGCTCAGCTTCCTGTTTTGCCAGTGTGCGCGCAAGAATCGCCGAGTATAGCGGTTTCCCGCCGGTAAATTGTGCCAATAGTGTTGCGCCAAGACCGGTAATAATCATTGGCAAAATGAGCTGGTAGTTATCGGTCATCTCCAGAACCAGGATAATCCCCGTTAGCGGCGCGCGAATAGATGCCGCCAGTAACGCCCCCATTCCGGCAATAGCAAACGTCCCCGCCTCAAGGTGATATTGCGGAAACAGCTCAACGGCAACCATTCCGAAAGCGGTTCCCAGCACAGTACCCAGCGCCAGCATCGGGGCAAAAATACCGCCCGGCGCGCCGGAAGAGAAGCAGAGTAAGGTGGTAATGATCCGCGCGACGAAGATAAACACCAGCATTCCCATGCTGAAATTTCCCGCCGTTGCGATAGGAATCAGGTTAAAACCGCCGCCCGAAGTTGCTGGTGCCACAAACCCCAGCAATCCACACAGACCGCCAATTGCACCGCCCATTAGCACCCATTTGGTAATATTGCCGCCGTGCACACGGTGCAGCAAATCCTGCATCCCCAGCACCCATTTATTAAAAATAGGGCCGAAAATGCCAAAAATAATACCGAGGATTAGATAAAGCCATAGCGTATTAAGCGGCGCGTCAGAAAGTTTACCGACGTCAATCAATGCAACTTCATGATTAAAAATCCGGTACATAATGGTCGACATAATGACGCCAATAAATACCGCTTTAATCGAAATTAATGTATAGCGAAACTGCGGACGCATCTCTTCGATAATAAACAGAATCCCTGCCAGCGGCGCGTTAAAGGCCGCCGCAAGCCCGGCAGCTGCACCGGTTGCCAGCAGCGTATGGCGAGCTTCGTCACCTTTCAGGCGAAAAATATCAAGCACCATCCGACCGATATTACCGCCGAGCTGCACGGTTGGCCCTTCGCGCCCCAGCACCATGCCGCCGCCGAGTGTCCCCAGCCCGCCAAAGAATTTCACCGGCAATACACGCCACCAGCGAACGGGACGTTGATCTTCCAGCGCCCCTTCAATTTCCGGGATACCCGAACCACCTGCTTCCGGCGCGTATTTGCGCACCAAAAAGTAGCCGAACATCGCCAACACCGCCGAACAGAGAAAAGCGACGGTTAACAGAAGTGGATAATTATCAGCAGTATGTACCAGCGCCCCCATACGCTGGTTCTGCAACCAGGTGACGCCTTTATCAAAAGCAACCGCCGCCAGCCCGACAAGCGTGCCGACGACTGCCGCCATAAACAAAATAGCTAATGGGGTTTTATCGCGCTCAAGAAGTTGGCGAATCAGTTGTCTGCGTCGCAGACGCGCAGCCTGCGGTGTTTCTAAAGAGGGAGTATCAGTTTTCATCCAATGATCACTTATTGGTCATACAAATAAGATGACGGCATTTTACTCGCACGTTCCATGAAAATCCTTTGCAAAGCGTAATGTTTCAAATGCACAAAACTTTTATACTCTAAGAAATCAGGATTGCACCTGTACAAGCAACCTGATGTTTGACGAGTATTTAACTTGTTATGAATAACATAGAATAGCAGCCATTCACTTTTTCTACGAATCAGGACCCCTCCATGAGTAAGTCTGAAAATCTTTACAGCGCAGCGCGCGAGCTGATCCCTGGCGGTGTGAACTCCCCTGTTCGCGCCTTTACTGGCGTGGGCGGCACTCCACTGTTTATCGAAAAAGCGGACGGCGCTTATCTGTACGATGTAGATGGCAAAGCCTATATCGATTATGTCGGTTCCTGGGGGCCGATGGTGCTGGGTCATAACCATCCGGCGATCCGCAATGCTGTGATAGAAGCCGCCGGGCGCGGTCTGAGCTTTGGCGCACCGACCGAAATGGAAGTGAAAATGGCGCAACGGGTGACCGAACTGGTCCCGACCATGGATATGGTGCGCATGGTGAACTCCGGCACCGAGGCGACGATGAGCGCCATCCGTCTGGCCCGTGGTTTTACCGGTCGCGACAAAATCATTAAATTCGAAGGTTGCTACCACGGTCACGCTGACTGCCTGCTGGTAAAAGCCGGTTCTGGCGCACTCACCTTAGGTCAGCCAAACTCGCCGGGCGTTCCGGCAGATTTCGCCAAACATACCTTAACATGTACTTATAACGATCTGGCTTCTGTACGCGCCGCGTTTGAGCAATACCCGCAAGAAATTGCCTGTATTATCGTCGAGCCGGTGGCCGGCAATATGAACTGTGTTCCACCGCTGCCAGAGTTCCTGCCGGGTCTGCGCGCGCTGTGCGACGAATTTGGTGCGTTGCTGATCATCGATGAAGTGATGACCGGTTTCCGCGTGGCGCTGGCTGGCGCACAGGATTATTACGGCGTAGTGCCAGATCTCACCTGCCTGGGCAAAATCATCGGCGGTGGAATGCCGGTAGGCGCATTCGGTGGTCGTCGTGATGTAATGGATGCGCTGGCCCCGACCGGTCCGGTCTATCAGGCGGGTACGCTTTCCGGTAACCCGATTGCGATGGCAGCCGGTTTTGCCTGTCTGAATGAGGTCGCACAGCCGGGCGTTCACGAGACGCTGGATGAGCTGACAACGCGTCTGGCAGAAGGTCTGCTGGAAGCGGCAGAAGAAGCGGGTATTCCGCTGGTGGTAAACCACGTCGGCGGCATGTTCGGTATCTTCTTTACCGACGCCAAGTCCGTGACGTGCTATCAGGACGTAATGGCCTGTGACGTCGAGCGCTTTAAACGTTTCTTCCATATGATGCTGGATGAAGGTGTTTACCTGGCACCGTCGGCGTTTGAAGCGGGCTTTATGTCTGTGGCGCACAGCATGGAAGATATCAATAACACCATCGATGCTGCACGTCGGGTGTTTGCGACGTTGTGATCCCGCATTGTTTGTCGGATGCGGCGTAAACGCCTTATCCGACCTACAGATCAGGAGCGTTTATAGGCCCGATAAGACGCCCCAGCGTCGCATCGGGCATCCTTTGCCGCGTAAACGCTTTATCCATCCAGGAGTTAAGGGCCGTTATATGGAAAAATTAACGGCTCTGCTTTCTCAACAAATAGATAAAATACGGCGCGCCGATAAAGGTCGACAGCAGCCCCGCTGGGATCTGGAATGGAAACAGCACCATTCGCCCACACCAGTCAGCGAACACCAGCAGTAATCCTCCCACCAGCGCCGAAATCACGATGTGCGGCATCGTCCGTCGAAAGCCCATCATCCGTGCCATATGCGGAGCCATTAAACCGACAAAACTCAATGGTCCAATGGTCATCGTCGCGGTCGCCGTCAGGCAAGCCGCTAACAGCAGCAGTGCAATTCGCGTCGGCGTCAGCGCCATTCCCACGGCTCGTGCGGTATCACCGCCCAGCGGTAGAATGGTCAGCCAGCGGCGGCACAGCGGGGTAATTGCCAGCAAAATCACCATCACAATTCCGGTACGCCAGACCTGCGCATCGGTGGCGTTGTAGGTCGAACCAGAGATCCAGGTCAGCACTTGCGCCATTCGCGGGTCACCACTTGCCTGCAACATCATCAAAAGCATGCTGAACGCGGTGCTTAACGCCATCCCCGCCAGTAACATGCGGTGTGGGGAAAATCCACCGCGCCCGGCAGCAAGCATAATGATCAGCAGCGTCGCCGCCGCACCGAGGCTCCCCGCAGGCAGCAACCAACCAAAGGCATTACCTGGCACTAAAAACAGCATCAGCACCACGCCAAACGCCGCGCCGGAGCTAATCCCCAGCACTTCGGGGCTTGCCATCGGGTTTCCGGTCAGCCGCTGGATAATGCAACCCGCCACCGCCAGCATCACACCCGCAAACAGTGCTGCCATAATTCGTGGCCAGCGCCAAGGCATCAAATCCTCGAACAACGCCCCGCTTGCCCACGCCCAGCCGTGCGCATCTCGACCAAACGACAGCGACACCAGCACGGCAATCACCAGCAGTACGCCGCCCGCAAGGGCAAACGCCAGCACATGTTGGCGTTCAGCAGCGACCCGATCGTTAACCTTCATATCTGGCGCGCTAATGCTGCGTAAACGCGGCAGCAGCCACAGCAGTATCGGCGCACCAATCAGTGCAGTGACTGAACCGGTGGAAACCTCCATCCACACACGAGTCAGCCAGAGGATGATTTGATCGGAAAGCCAGAGGATCAATGCACCAATCAGCGACGCCAGCAGCAGTCTTGGCAGCAGTCGCCGCGCGCCCAGCATTTTTGCCAGCAGCGGCGCGAACAAACCGATAAAGCCGATAATCCCTACCGCGTTCACCAGCAGAGCACTGATGACTATCGCCAACGACAGTGCCGCCAGACGCGCCAGCGACAAGGCCAGTCCGAGATTACGCGCCACACCATCATCAAGCCCCATCAGGGTTAACGGGCGAAGTAGTAGCAACGTCAGCATCACGCCGCCCAGCAGCTGCGGCCATAAACGCTCAACGCCACCCCAGTCGGTTTGCGTCAGCGTTCCAGTACTCCACAGGAACATGCTTTGCAGCTGGTCGTGATGGAAGATAACCAGTAACTGATTAATTGCCCCGCAATAAAGGCTCACTACCAGCCCTGCGAGGATCAGCGTTACCGGCGAAAGCCGTTTCCCCCACGCGACGCCAAAGACGATTAAGCCAACGACGCAAGCGCCTGCCAGCGCGGCAAACTGGCTCGCCATCGCCCCAGGGATCGCCCAGAGCGTAGTGACGGTAATTCCCAGTTGCGCGCCTGTAGCAACGCCCAGCGTCGTCGGTTCTGCCAGCGGGTTACGCAGCACTTGCTGAAACAGTACGCCCACCAGCCCCAGACCCGCGCCCACCAGTAGAGAAATCGTCAGACGCGGCAGCAAGCTGTAGTGAAAAATCATCTGCTCGATGAGGTCAATATCCGGCGACCAGGCAGCCTGCGCCCACTGGCTACGCGGCAGCGCCTGCGAGAAGTTCATCCAGGTCAGCGCCGTAGCGACAATCACCAGCAGCGCCAGCAATAATGCCGGGAAAAGCGCAATACGTTTACTCACGCTTTACCTCCAATGGCGTTGTCCAGAACGCGCACAAAGTGCATTGCCGAGAGTGTCGCGCCATAGAACCAGACGGCGGGTACGCGCTGAAAGCGTCCAGCACGGACAAACGGCATTGCCTGCCACAGCGGGGTTGCCATTAGCGCGTCCATGTCTTTGCTGTTGTCATGATCAAAACAGAGCACATCAACGTCTTTATACGCTGCCAGACGATCGATACTGACGGCGGTACTGCCCCAGAAGTTGGTTTCCCCCTGCCAGGCATTTGGGATGCCGTATTCATCGAGAATTTCCTGGAACAAGCTGTTTGGACCGAAGACCAGCATATGGCGCGGATCGATAAGCGTCGTCAGTAATAACGGGCGTGCACCACGCTTCACAAAGCGAGGTTTCATACTGCGAATAACATCTTCATATTGCGCTAAATGCGTTTCGGCTGCGCTTTGCAGGTTAAGTAAATTTGCCATTTCCGTCAGCGATTTACGCGCCATCGCCAGCGGCTTTTTGCCATCGCTGAAGTTAAATCCGCGCCCCGGCGCAATGCGTGCCAGCATTTCTGGTGAAGGGCCATATCCCGCCGACCAGACCATAAACGACGGTTTCATTTCGGTCAGCAATTCGAGGTTAGGTTCTGTACGCAAACCAACGTCAATTACCGATTCCGGCAATGGCGGTTCGCTGACCCACAAGCGATAGCTAATGGTATCTGCCACGCCGTAAGGCACGATGCCGAGCGCCAGCAGTAATTCCACCGGCAACCACTCCAGCGCCACAATACGATTAAGATCAATAGCCGCCGCGCGGGCGGTATTCATCTGCCATAACAACGGAGTAAGTGCCATCGCCGTTAACAGTCGACGGCGCGAAATTAGAGGTAAGCCGCTCATCAATAAACAAAACTCACAGGTGCAGCACCCGCCGGATGCGGCAAAATCCCCATCGGGATGCCATAAATCATTTCGAGGGTTTCGCCGCGCATCATTTCCGCAGGCGTTCCCTGCGCAATCATTTCACCGCCGCGCAGAGCAACCAGATAATCACAGTAGCGCGCCGCCATATTGATATCATGCAGCACGGCAATGACCGTCAGGCCACGTTCCTGACTTAAACGGTGCACCAGCGCCAGTACATCAACCTGGTGGGCGATATCCAGCGCCGAGGTTGGTTCGTCCAGCAACAGACAGCGGCTATCCTGCGCTACCAGCATGGCGATCCACGCCCGCTGACGTTCGCCGCCAGAGAGGCTATCGACCAGTCGATGCGCCAGCGATTTTAACCCAACCAGCGCGATAGCTTCCTCGACCTTTTCGCGATCTGCCACGCCAAAGCGCCCCAGCGCGCCATGCCACGGGTAACGGCCAATCGCCACCAGTTCACGCACCGTCATCCCTTCAGCCGGGGGAAGTTGCTGCGGCAAATAAGCCACTTTGCGGGCAAACGCTTTGCTGTTCCAGCTTTCCAGCGGCTGGGCATCCAGAAGAATCTCCCCTTCCGACGGTGGCTGATGACGGCCCAACATTTTTAACAGCGTGGATTTACCAGAACCGTTGTGACCAATCAGACCGGTCACTTTCCCGGCTGGAAAGGTTAACGACAGCGGATGCAAAAGCGTGCGCCCGGGCACACGAAAGGAGATATTACGCAGTGCAAAAGTGGTATCGGAATGATTCGTGTATTCCTGCATAACAGCCAACTTGTGAAATGGGCACGGAAATCCGTGCCCCAAAAGAGAAATTAGAAACGGAAGGTTGCGGTTGCAACGACCTGACGTTCTGCGCCCCAGAAGCAGCCATAAGTGTTAAAGCAGCTGGCGACGTATTCACGATCGAACAGGTTGTTGACATGCAGCGCCACGTTGGAGCCCGCCATGCCGACTCGCGCCAGATCATAACGCACTAACGCATCCACGACCGTATAACTTCCCACTTTAAAGGAGTTAGCCGGATCACCATAGCTGGAGCCAGTATAACGACCACCAGTACCCAGCGTTAAACCAGAGAGCGAGCCTTCAAAGAAGGTATAGTCAGCCCATAAGGATGCCATATGTTTTGGCACCTGTGCAGGCGTATTGCCTTTGTAGTTGGTGTCAGTAGTAAATTCCGCATCGGTATAGGTGTACGAACCAACCACGTTAACGCTCGCCGACAACGCTGCTTTCGCTTCCAGTTCCACGCCACGCGCACGAATCTCACCGCCTTAAACCGAGAAATATGAACCATTCGGGTCCGCCATCAGGTTGTTGGTTTTGGTGAGCTGATACAGCGCGCCAGTCACCACAATTGGGCGATCTTCTGGCACATATTTCACGCCGACTTCATACTGTTTGCCTTTTGACGGTGCAAAAATGTTACCACTTTCACCCGTCTGTGAAGCAGGTTCAAACGATTCACTGTAGCTGAAATACGGCGTTACGCCGTTGTCGAACAGGTAGTTAACACCACCACGCCAGGTGAACTGTTTATCATCACGTTTATCGGTATTACCTGAAACGCGATTGAAAGACTCTTGATCTGCCCAGTCATAACGACCTCCCAGTGTGACGAGCACGTTATCCCACTGAGCCTGATCCTGAACATAAACGCCTGTTTGCTTTTGCTTATTCAGGATTTGGTAAGGGCCGGAGTTATCCGGGTCTTTGGCATTGAAATCGAAATCGGTATTCACCGGATTGTACAGATCGAGCAGCGGTACGGAGTCGTCGTAACCAAACCAGGCGTTGATGTCATTACGCATTCGCATGAAATCGACACCCGTCAGCAGGGTATGGTCGATATCGCCGGTGGCAAACTTGCTCTGCAACTGGGTATCAACGGAGAAGTTTTGCAGCTTCTCATCATCAACAACGTATTTACGTGCCAGGTAGTGACCTTTATCGGCTGGCGCTAAAGCGGCACACTGTTTGCTGTAAACATTCGCCGGATCGGAGCAGACGCCGTAACCATAAACGCTATTTTGCGAGGTTTTGTTTTCAGCAAAGCGCAAGTTCTGACGCACAGTAAAAGTATCGTTAAATTCGTGGTCGAAGCTGTAGCCCACCATTTTCTCATTACGAGAATAGGTGTTGTTTTTCGCCCCATCGTTAAAGTCTGTCGGCAGACGCTTACCGTTCGGCAACGTGTCAACCGTCCCCTCTTTCGGCAACCAGCCGTAATAACCGGTTTCCGGTTCATTCTGGAAGTAAGAAAGGAAAGTGAAATTGGTTTTATCATTCGGACGCCAGGTGAACGCTGGAGCAATAGCATAACGCTGCTCTTCAGCGCCCTTCTGCTGGGCATTGGCAGAACGCGCAAGACCGGTCAGGCGATAAGAGTAAACGCCGTCATCATCCAGTGCATCGCTGAAGTCAAAACCAGTCTGGAACAGGCTGTCAGTACCGGCTTTAAACTGAACTTCTTTCAATGGTTCCGTGGTCGGGCGCTTGCTAACCATGTTCAACAGGCCACCAGGACTGCTTTTACCGTAAAGCACGGAAACCGGACCACGCATAATTTCAGCACGTTCCAGCATATACGGATCAATAACTGCATCGTTATAGAAGTTACCCTGCATCTTCAGGCCATTCAGATAGTTGTTCTGGCTTTGGCCGTCAGCCGCGAAACCACGGATGATCAGGTAGTCGTAGGTGTTGGATGCGCCACGAGTTCCCACGGCAACGCCTGGGGTGTAGCTAAGCGCCTCTTTTACTGACTTAGGCTGATGCAGCGCCATCTCTTCGGCAGTCACAACAGAAATAGACTGTGGCACTTTTTGAATCGGCGTATCGGTTTTGGTGCCGGTAGCAGACTGTCGCGCAGCAATAGTTGCAGCTGGCCCCCATGCGCTTTCTTGCGGCGCAGGTGCAGCGGTAACGGTGATAGTGTCTTCTTTCGGTTCAACCGCTGCCTGTGCATAAACAGACATGCCGCTAACCGCTATGGCTACTACAACTGCGATTTTACGCAGTGAGTGTTTTGGCTGAGCAGTTTTGGAACGGGCCATTGGTATATCTCTGATGTGAAGTGAATGATAATGTAAATGAGAGTGATTATTATAAAGATAAGATAGTATTCGAAACGCTGGCGGGTTCGCAAGCGATACGCAATCTGAGCGTTCATGAAGGGTTAATAAACAACCAGATGAAAAGGAAGGGTTAATACTTTAGGTGGGATGTTATTTTACCGGATGGCAACTCGCCATCCGGTATTTCACGCTGAGACGTTAATTACTACCAAACATATCCTTGATCCAACCGGCTACACCGTCGCTGTCTTTCTGCTCTTGCTGAACAGGTTGCTGTTGCTGCGGCTGAGAAGACTGATCAAATGGATTGCCTGACGGTTGCTGCTGCATCTCACTCTGCTGGCACAGCGATTGTGGATCGCTGGTCCAGACCGGTAGGACACGCATGCCACCGCTGCAAACAAAGTTGCCGTCGTAGTCCACGCCCATATCTGCAATATCTTCTGGTGGAACAAGATTCAGCGGCGTTGGCGTCTGGTTAGCCAGATAACGCTGATAAATCGACATGGCCCCGCTGGCACCATACAGTTTAGTCGGCTGGTTGTTATCACGGCCTACCCAGGTGATGGTCACCGTGCTGCCGTCAATGCCTGCAAACCAGGTATCAACGTTGTTGTTGGTTGTCCCCGTTTTGCCTGCCAGATGCAGATTTGGATATTTCGCCCCAAGCTGACGCCCCGTACCGCGTTGTACAACCTGCTGCATGGTCCATAGTGTCAGATACGCCGCCTGCGCCGGAACAGCACGTTCTGCCTGCGGGAAGCTCTGATACAGCACCTTGCCATCTTCCGCGATTACCGAACGCAGCGCAGAAAGCGGTGCACGGTTACCGCCGCTGGCGATGGTCTGGAATGCCTGCGCCACTTCAATTGGCGTTAAGTTCAACGCTCCCAGCAGCATTGCCGGAACCGGATGCAGCTGATCTTTCGGCACGCCCAGTTTAATCCAGGTATCCGTAACCGCAGGCAGCCCCAGCGCCATCCCCAGATTCACCGTCGGCACGTTCATCGAACGAGTCAACGCATCCACCAGCATCACTCTGCCACTTTCGCTATAACGGCGATCATCGTTTTGCGGTGACCAGACCTGGCCATTCGGCTGACGCAGCGCGATTGGCGCATCCGCAATCCACGTGTTCAGGCGATAGATTTTCGGCTGGCTTAAAGCCGTCAGATAAGTCGCCGGTTTTGCAAGGGAACCAATCGAACGACGCGCCTGCATCGCACGGTTGTAGCCCGCAAACTGCGGCTCAGAACCACCGACCATCGCACGAACTTCACCACTAAAGCGGTCGACGACCACAATCGCGGTTTCCAGATCGCTCAACTTACGCTGTTTCTTCAGTGCCGGAATGCCTTCCACAGCGGCTTTTTCTGCCGCGTCCTGGGCCACAGAGTCAAAGGTTGTGAAAATCTTCACGCCGGAGAGATCTTTTACCTTATCGCCCAGTTTCGCCTGCAGCTCCTGACGCACCAGTTGCATAAAGGCTGGCTGTGGAGAGATTACCCCACCGCGCGGCTGAACACCCAGCGGACGCGCACTCAACATGTCATAGAGTTCTTGATCAATAATCTGTTGCTGTTGCAGCAGTCGCAGTACCAGATTACGTCGCTCCAGCGCCAGTTTCGGGTTACGCCACGGGTTATAGATAGACGCGCCTTTCACCATACCAACCAACAACGCCTGCTGATCGAGGCTCAATTCTTCTACCGGGCGACCAAAGTAATACAGGCTCGCCAGCGGGAAGCCGCGGATTTCGTTGTCACCGCTCTGACCGAGATACACCTCGTTCATATACAGCTCAAGAATGCGGTCTTTGCTGTAACGCGCGTCCATGATCAGCGCCATGTAAGCTTCGTTCGCTTTACGCCAGTAAGAACGTTCGCTGGAGAGGAACAGATTTTTCACCAACTGTTGCGTCAGCGTACTCGCTCCCTGCACCGTGCGTCCGGCTGTCAGGTTTGCCAGCACCGCACGTCCGATGGAGTAAAGACTGATCCCATCATGCTCGTAAAAATGACGGTCTTCTGTCGCCAGCAAAGTATCCACCAGCAAATCAGGGAAACCACTGCGCGGAACAAACAGACGTTGCTCACCATTTGGCGAGGAGATCATGGTGATCAGGCGCGGATCAAGACGGAAGAAACCGAACTGACGGTTGTTCTCCATATTGACGATGGTCGCCAGATGATCGCCATCAAAGGTCAGACGCGCACGCACCTGTCCTTCTTTGCTGTCCGGGAAATCAAACGGACGGCGGATCATCTCAATACTGTTGGCCTGCACAGTAAATTCGCCAGGGCGCGTCATTTTCGACACCTGACGATACTGGGTCGCCTCCAGCAACTTCACCATCTCGTTCTTGCTGATGGTCATGTCTGGCTCAAGGTTGACCATTCGGCCATAAACTGCCGCAGGCAGTTGCCAGACCTTGCCATCAATACGGCTGCGAATTTTTTGATCGAGATAAACGCCGTAAATGGCGATCAGCACGGCAAAAACAATAGCCAGTTTTAGCAGCAACCATAACCAGCCGCGTTTGCCACGAGGCTTACGCCCTTTGCCTTTGCCCTTACCTTTGCGCGGCATCGGTTCTTCATCCTCATAGTCATCATAATCGTCGTAATCATCGTCATCTTCGTAACGACGACGGCTTACCTTTTGTTTGACCGGACGCGTCGGTTTCCTTTTGCGTCCAATTGGCTCGCGATCATTCCCGGCCATGCTTTTTCTCCGCAATATTCAGGCGCAAAAGCCCAATTTTCTGTTCTTCTGTAACAAGACAGAAGAAGATATCTCTCAAATTTGCTTTGGTGTTCACGAATACTTTTTCGTCCGTCGCGTTGGCGCCGTGTTTGCCGGGTCGTCCGGCCAGACGTGTTTGGGATAACGCCCTTTCATCTCTTTTTGCACCTCACGGTACGCTCCTTTCCAGAAGGCACTCAAATCTCGTGTGATTTGTAATGGCCTTTGGGCGGGTGAAAGCAACTCCAGCACCAGTGGCACGCGCCCCTGGGCGATCGTCGGATTGGTGGCCTCACCAAACATCTCCTGCATTCTCACCGCCAGCGCGGGCTGGTTATCTTCATGATAACGAATGGCGATCCGGCTTCCCGTCGGCACAGTGTAATGCGCAGGCAATTCACTATCCAGACGTTGCTGCATTCCCCAATCAAGTAATCCGCGTAGTGCCTGATAAATGTCGAGTGATTTCAGGCCGCGTAGTGAATGTACGCCGCTCATATGTGGCAGCAGCCACGTTTCCAGCGTCGCCAACAAACTTTCATCATCAACCGCTGGCCAGTCATATTCCGGCAACCACTTTGCGGCGCATAACAAACGCAAGCGTAGCTGTTCCGCTTCCACCGTCCAGTTGAGCACGCTTAAACCTTTATCACGAATGCCGTTAAGCATTGCCTGATGCAACTCGTCTTCTGAAGGTTTCGCCAGCGGCTGCACTTTTATCGTCAACTGACCGATTTGCAGCCGACGCCAGGCTTTCAGCGTACCTTGCGCGTCATCCCATTCCACGGTGTCAGATTGCTGCACCAGTTGCGGACAGCGTTGTACTAATTCATCGATATCGACCGGTAGCGCCAGTAAAATTCGCGCATCCGGCGAGGCGCTACCCTGCAATAATAACGGCGCGATCAACCATTCGTGGCGGCTTAGTGCGTCGTCGGCCTCAAGCATCGCCCCCATGCCGTTTGCCAGTTGATAACGTCCATCTTGCCCACGGCGGCGAGCAATGCGATCGGCAAACGCCCCGGCAAGTAGCGGTGCGATAAGTGAACTGTCTGCCTCGCCGCCGCGTATGTTTAAGCGCTTTAACAGTTGCTGGCTACGTTGCTGCCAGGCTGGTTGATTGCGCGAAAACGCCAAGTCCATGTCGCAGGTGCCCATCCGTGGTGGCTCTTCGAGAATGGCGGCAATTTTTGCAGCGGTCGCCGCTTCGTCGTCGTTCTTTGCGCTCACCAGCATTGCCGCTAAACGCGGATCGTTACCCAGCGTCGCCATTTTCTGCCCTTTCGTGCTCAGCCGTTCACCCTCCAGCGCCCCCAGCATCTGTAACAGACGTTTCGCGGCCTGTAGATTCACCGCTGGCGGTTGATCCAGCCAGCTCATCTGCGTCGGATCGCTGCATCCCCATTGCAGTAATTCCATCAGCAAACCGGAGAGATCGCTTTGTAAGATCTCCGGTTCACTTTGCGCAACAGCGCGTTCTGCTTGTTCTTTGGCGATTAAATGCAGGCAGATACCCGGCTCCAGACGCCCGGCACGCCCGGCGCGTTGCGTCATTGATGCCTGGCTAACGCGTTGAGTCATCAGTCGCGTTAGCCCCGTGCGCGGATCAAAGCGCGCCACACGTTCATGAGCACAATCCACCACCAGACGAATACCTTCGATGGTTAAACTGGTTTCAGCAATATTGGTCGCCAGCACTACTTTGCGTATTCCTTGCGGTGCCGGGAGGATCGCTTTTCGCTGCTCGTTCAGCGACAACGCGCCATAAAGCGGGCAGAGCAACACATCACTGCCGATGCGCGAAGTCAGTTGTTCCTGAACGCGCTGAATTTCTCCGACACCAGGTAAAAATAACAGTAATGATCCGCTTTCCTGACGCAGCAATTCGGCGGTGGCACTCGCCACGGCTTCATCAAAACGCTGATGAGCGGGCAGCGGTAAATAACGGCGTTCAACCGGAAACGAGCGCCCTTCTGAGATGACGACAGGCGCTTCTGGCAGCATCTGCTGTAAACGGTCGTTATCCAGCGTAGCCGACATAATCAGTAGTTTAAGGTCATCACGCAGACCGTGTTGCACATCGAGTAACAGCGCCAACGCCAGATCAGCCTGCAAACTGCGTTCATGAAATTCATCGAGGATCACCAGCCCAACACCGCTCAGTTCAGGGTCACGCTGAATCATGCGTGTCAACACGCCTTCAGTAACCACTTCCAGGCGGGTATCTGGCCCGACGCAGTTTTGCGCGCGCATCCGGTAGCCAACGGTATCGCCTGGCTTTTCGTTAAGCTGATCGGCCAGTCGTTGCGCAACGTTACGCGCCGCCAGACGACGCGGCTCCAACAGGATAATTTTTCCGTTAATGCCAGGATGCGCCAGTAGTTGCAGCGGCAGCCAGGTTGATTTTCCGGCCCCGGTCGGCGCATTTAATAACACCTGCGGCGCACCATCGAGGGCAGCAAGTAACTCAGGTAAGACGGCAGCAACGGGCAACGACGACACAAAACGCTCCAGAGGGTTAACATTCTTCGCGCCACATTGTAGCATCGCGGTAATTCATAACCGAGTGCCTCACATGTCTGAACCGCAACGGCTGTTCTTTGCTATTGACTTACCGGCAGAAATCCGCGAACAGATTATCCACTGGCGCGCCGCACAGTTCCCACCTGACGCGGGACGTCCGGTCGCCGCCGATAATTTACATCTGACACTGGCATTTTTAGGCGAAGTGAGCGCAGAGAAAGAGAAGGCACTTTCTCTTCTGGCCGGACGGATTCGTCAACCCGGTTTCACACTCACGCTTGATGACGCCGGTCAATGGCTGCGTTCGCGTGTGGTGTGGTTAGGGATGCGTCAGCCGCCACGCGGCTTAATCCAGTTGGCAGACTTGCTACGTTCACAGGCTGCCCGCAGTGGTTGTTTTCAAAGCAATCGTCCGTTTCATCCACATATCACCTTATTGCGCGATGCCAGCGAGGCGGTGACAATCCCGCCGCCAGGTTTTCACTGGTCGTATGCGGTGACGGAGTTCACCCTTTATGCCTCCTCGTTTGCCCGTGGACGTACACGCTACACGCCACTAAAACGCTGGGCGCTAACGCAATAACAAGGATTGTCGCAATGGAATTTTCTCCCCCTCTACAGCGCGCGACGCTAATTCAGCGTTACAAACGTTTTTTAGCCGATGTGATCACACCCGATGGTCACGAATTAACACTACACTGCCCGAATACGGGGGCCATGACCGGTTGTGCAACGCCTGGCGATACCGTCTGGTATTCGACTTCAGACAACACCAAACGGAAATACCCACACACCTGGGAATTAACGCAAAGCCAGAGCGGGGCATTTATTTGCGTCAATACACTTTGGGCTAACAGGTTGACGAAAGAGGCTATCCTTAATGAATCAATTTCAGAACTGTCAGGCTATAGCTCACTGAAAAGCGAAGTAAAATACGGCGCCGAGCGCAGTCGTATTGACTTTATGTTGCAGGCAGATTCGCGCCCAGACTGCTATATTGAAGTGAAATCGGTTACGTTAGCGGAGAACGAACAGGGATACTTTCCCGATGCGGTCACTGAACGAGGCCAGAAACACCTTCGGGAGTTGATGAGCGTAGCGGCTGAGGGCCAGCGTGCGGTTATCTTTTTCGCCGTGCTGCATTCAGCCATTACACGGTTTTCACCCGCGCGCCACATCGATGAGAAATACGCGCAACTATTGTCAGAAGCTCAACAGAGGGGGGTAGAAATTCTGGCTTACAAAGCGGAACTTTCTGCTGAAGGCATGGCTCTTAAAAAATCACTGCCGGTTACATTGTAGTAGAGTTAGTAACTGGTTAATTTACATTCTGGTCGCGTGCGCAAATACGCTTTTCCTCACACAGTTGTCAAGTGTTACGTTTAGATAATTGCTATCCGGAAAAGCATCTGCTATTTATAGCGGCCTCATTTTTCCCCCGAACATGGGGATCGATAGTGCGTGTTAAGGAGAAGCAACATGCAAGAAGGGCAAAACCGTAAAACATCGTCCCTGAGTATTCTCGCCATCGCTGGGGTGGAGCCATATCAGGAGAAGCCGGGCGAAGAGTATATGAACGAAGCCCAGCTGGCGCACTTCCGTCGTATTCTGGAAGCATGGCGTAATCAACTCAGGGATGAAGTCGATCGCACCGTTACACATATGCAGGATGAAGCAGCCAACTTCCCGGATCCGGTAGACCGTGCAGCCCAGGAAGAAGAGTTCAGCCTCGAACTGCGTAACCGCGATCGCGAGCGTAAGCTGATCAAAAAGATCGAGAAGACGCTGAAAAAAGTGGAAGACGAAGATTTCGGCTACTGCGAATCCTGCGGTGTTGAAATTGGTATTCGCCGTCTGGAAGCGCGCCCGACAGCCGATCTGTGCATCGACTGCAAAACGCTGGCTGAAATTCGTGAAAAACAGATGGCTGGCTAATTACAGCCGTTCCATCACATTTACCACAGGCGGGAAATGCTCCCGCCTTATTTTTAATCAAAGAGATGACAGACACACAGTATATTGGTCGCTTCGCCCCCTCACCTTCCGGCGAACTTCATTTTGGCTCTCTGATCGCCGCACTTGGCAGCTATCTACAGGCACGTGCCCGGCAAGGTCGCTGGCTGGTACGCATTGACGATATCGACCCGCCTCGTGAAGTTCCCGGTGCCGCAGAAACTATCCTGCGCCAGCTGGAACATTACGGTCTGCACTGGGACGGCGATGTTCTCTGGCAATCGCAACGTCACGACGCCTATCGCGAAGCACTCGCCTGGTTACGTGAGCAAGGCCTAAGTTATTACTGCACCTGTACGCGCGCGCGTATTCAAAGCATTGGCGGTATTTACGACGGTCACTGCCGGGAGTTGCATCATGGACCAGATAACGCCGCAGTGCGTATCTGCCAGCAGCATCCGGTCATCCAGTTTACTGACCTGCTGCGCGGCATTATTCACGCCGACGAAAAACTGGCGCGAGAAGATTTTATTATTCATCGCCGTGATGGTTTGTTTGCCTATAACCTGGCGGTGGTAGTGGATGATCACTTCCAGGGCGTAAGCGAAATTGTCCGCGGTGCAGATTTGATCGAACCGACAGTACGGCAAATCTCGCTGTACCAGCTTTTTGGCTGGCAGGTGCCAGATTACATTCATTTGCCACTGGCGCTTAACCCACAAGGCGCTAAACTTTCCAAGCAGAATCATGCGCCTGCATTGCCGAAAGGCGATCCGCGCCCGCTACTAATCGCGGCGCTTCAATTTCTGGGTCAGCAGGCAGAAACACACTGGCAGGATTTCAGCGTCGAGAAAATCCTCCAGTCAGCGGTCACAAACTGGACGCTGACTGCCGTGCCAGAGTCGGCAATTGTAAATTCAACATTCTCAAATGCCTCATGCTGAGCTATGATTAGCCGCTATTTTTTTGTCCTGAATGATGTTTGACACTACCGAGGTGTATTATTTTTACCCGAGTCGCTAATTTTTGCCGCAAGGTGCTAAGCCGCGAGGAGAGCGAGGCTGAACAGGCCGTCGCCCGTCCACAGGTGACGGTGATCCCGCGAGAGCAGCATGCTATTTCCCGCAAAGATATCAGTGAAAATGCCCTGAAGGTAATGTACAGGCTCAATAAAGCGGGATACGAAGCCTGGCTGGTTGGCGGCGGCGTGCGCGACCTGTTACTTGGCAAAAAGCCGAAAGATTTCGACGTGACCACTAACGCCACGCCTGAGCAGGTGCGCAAACTGTTCCGTAACTGCCGTCTGGTGGGGCGCCGTTTCCGTCTGGCTCATGTGATGTTTGGCCCGGAGATTATCGAAGTTGCGACCTTCCGTGGGCACCACGAAGGTAACGTCAGCGACCGCACGACCTCCCAACGCGGGCAAAACGGCATGTTGCTGCGCGACAACATTTTCGGTTCCATCGAAGAAGACGCCCAGCGCCGCGATTTCACTATCAACAGCCTGTATTACAGCGTGGCAGATTTTACTGTCCGTGATTACGTTGGCGGCATGAAAGATCTGAAGGACGGCGTTATCCGTCTGATTGGTAACCCGGAAACGCGCTACCGTGAAGATCCGGTACGTATGCTGCGCGCGGTACGTTTTGCCGCCAAGCTGGGCATGCGCATCAGCCCGGAAACCGCAGAACCAATCCCTCGCCTCGCTACCCTGCTGAACGATGTCCCACCGGCGCGCCTGTTTGAAGAGTCTCTTAAGCTGCTACAAGCAGGCTACGGTTACGAAACCTATAAACTGCTGTGTGAATATCACCTGTTCCAGCCGCTGTTCCCGACCATTACCCGCTACTTTACGGAAAATGGCGATAGCCCGATGGAGCGGATCATTGAGAATGTGCTAAAGAATACCGACACGCGTATCCATAACAATATGCGCGTGAATCCGGCATTCCTGTTTGCCGCCATGTTCTGGTATTCGCTACTGGAAACAGCACAGAAAATTGCTCAGGAAAGCGGCCTGACCTATCACGACGCTTTCGCGCTGGCGATGAACGACGTGCTGGACGAAGCCTGCCGTTCACTGGCGATCCCGAAACGCCTGACGACGTTAACCCGCGATATCTGGCTGTTGCAGTTGCGTATGTCCCGACGTCAGGGTAAACGCGCCTGGAAACTGCTGGAACATCCTAAGTTCCGTGCGGCTTATGACCTGTTGGCCTTGCGCGCTGAAGTTGAACGTAACGCTGAACTACAGCGTCTGGTGAAATGGTGGGGTGAGTTCCAGGTTTCCGCGCCGCCAGCCCAAAAAGGGATGCTGAACGAACTGGATGAAGAACCGTCACCGCGTCGTCGTACTCGTCGTCCGCGCAGACGTGCCCCGCGTCGTGAGGGCACCGCATGACCGTGGCGTATATTGCCATCGGCAGCAATCTGGCCTCTCCGCTGGAGCAGGTCAATGCTGCCCTGAAAGCATTAGATGACATTCCTGAAAGCCGCATTCTTGCCGTTTCTTCGTTTTACCGCACTCCACCGCTTGGCCCTCAGGATCAGCCAGATTACCTCAATGCTGCCGTAGCGCTGAAAACATCGCTCGCCCCTGAGGAGTTGCTTAATCACACTCAACGCATTGAGTTGCAACAAGGGCGCGTGCGTAAAGCTGAACGCTGGGGACCACGCACGCTGGACCTGGACATCATGCTGTTTGGCAATGAGATGATTAACACTGAACGCCTGACAGTGCCACACTATGATATGAAAAACCGCGGATTCATGCTGTGGCCACTGTTTGAAATCGCCCCTCAAGCCACCTTTCCCGACAACCAAACCATCGCGCAGGTATTGCATTCTGCGGGTTTTCCTGCGCCAGAGTTCTGGTAAGTCTCTCAGGGTCTTCTTGTGAAAAGGGTGGTTAACACCACGTGAAGATCAACTCCGACGCTTTTCTCGATAATACTTCATTATCTTTTCTGCTGATCCGTCAGGAGAAGCCCTGTTCATACAAAAAATTTTTGCCATCAAAACGATTAAGATCAATAAGTCTAGTTGTAAATAATAAATTTTATATCAATAACACAACAATATACAGCATAATATTTAACCAACCCATCTAAAAAATCAAAGAAAGACAATATAATATACATATATGATATTATATATTGAGGTAAGAAAGCACCACACTGCATGAACGATACTGACAAATTGACTCACGATAGATAATTTTTTTGATTTTTATATATTTACCACAAATATAAATAGAACATGTGATCGTCGAATTATCTTATTTATTTTCAATGTATTATTCAATACCCTTCACAATAATCCTAGCAAATCATGTCAATAGAAAACGATTATTCTTTCATGCATTGAATATAATTAACCTCTTGAATCTATTTAAACAAAATAT
>NZ_PTRE01000159.1 GCF_002965065.1 Escherichia sp. MOD1-EC7003 | reverse complement strand
CGCTGAGTACAATTGTACTGTGGCTTATTGGCTATCATGCTGAAAACAAAGGATTACATCTGAGATATCAGGCCAACAGCATTAAAGCACGGCGGGTAATCTCGTATCTGACGTTAGCGAAGAATGTCTTACGACACTCCCCGCTAATTTTAAGACGAACAGTGCTAAGCACAGTTCTTAATCATCTCGCCAAAACCTACCAGAATATGGTGTTGGTTTATTAGCGCTGATTTATGGGGATCCCTCAGGACCACGGCGGGCAAAAATTTTCGCGCATAATGACCGCATCGTACTCACGGCTCAGAAAATCGCCAATATTTGCCAGCGAGTGAATATTGACAATAATATCGGGATGCAATTTATTAAATTCGTGTAAATTAGGAATAAGCCAGTGGGTGCTAAAAGTAGGATTTACCGCGAGTTCGATAACCTGGACTGTAGGCTGCCAGGTCATAATAGTATTAGTGTCTCTTTCAAGTCTATTTAACGTTTCCTTAACGATAGTCAAGTAATACTTACCAGCAGCATTGAGAAAAATGCGTTTTTTAGCGTGATCAAATAACGACGTGTGTAAAAATTCTTCAAGTGCGTTAACCTGCCTGAAAACTGCACTTTGGGTTAATGCCAGTTCCTCTGCCGCCCTGGTATAACTTTCATGCCGCGCCACCACTTCAAAAGTTACCAGCAGTTCAGTTTTGGGGATTTTTCCTCTCATAATGTCGTCCATCTAAGAATGCATTAAAAATAGTTTAAATTATCAAAAACACATGACCTCTTATAAGTAATGACAAGCGAGAAGCAATAAAACGCTTATAAGTATCATGATTTAAAGAAATAAACCTCCGGTGTAATTATCTTAGCAAAGATGATACTAATCCGAAAAGCAAAACACCGTTCAGATTATTAGATTCCAAACGTATAAAAATATTATTAAATCAATAACGGTTATCACATTTATGAATGTGATAATTATCATTACTCCATGGTTTCAGGTAGTGCAAATTGCGTATCCTTGTAACAATTTTTGTGATGCTGCAATATCCATATTAAGTGCTCAGTTGTGGTCAGCATACAAAATTGGCAAGTACCACACGTTACGCATCATAATTAGCCATCAAGATGATGCCAATGATAATAGCCTCATCGTTAGCAGCGCCGGGTTACCATCGAGATATTTATACAACCTCAACACATAATTTAAGAGAATGAATGTTACTAAATATATTCATCGCGCACATATATTTAAAATATAAACCACTGATTGAAGATAATTTTAATATGCATAATTTGCCCTGACAAAAAAGTGATATTGTTTGCAAAATACATTCTAATTTAAGCATATGAATGTGATGAGATTGCAAGATATCAAATTCACTATAAATAACAGAATGGAGATTGATGCGATTAGTTTTCATCTTCATCGTTTCTGTACTTAAAGAAAACATCTAACAATCTGAAAAACAAAGATTTCATTGCCTGTTAAATATTGACTCAATGTCACTTGATTTCGGGTAATTAAATTTAAACGATTTAACCTCGCGACAGGGAATTAAAAAATATATTTCTCTTCTACCCTCAGATGAAGGTGAACAGACAAGGCAAACTATGACTCATCATGCAATGATGAGTTGCTTATTTTGGAGAAGGCAACTCTTCATCTTGTTTTAATCACCCGAAATGCATAAACTACGCACGTTTTCTTTCCCTTTTGCTGGCTGCTGACCGGAAAGACAAAATTACCCTCGCAGTACAGGGGGTTTCTTGACGTCTATATTTCAGGACAGCGTTATGCATCATCTTTCAAGGCTTGATAAAGCCTTTCTGCGCAAAGGGATCCAATTTTCCCGCGCCAACAATATTGTCTCATTATCTCGTCAATCAGGAGCCAGTGCCCACGTACTGCTGCCGGACGAACTGCCGCTGGAAGAAAAAGCAGTGACGCAACTGCTTGATTTTGCAGAAGTGAAGATACCAGACCATCCTGGTTATGTACGCCAGACGTGCGCGACGCCAGATTTTCACCCCGGCAATGGCGTCCCCGTTGGCGCGGTGGTGGCCTCAACGCCGGATTTAGTCATTCCCGCCGCCATCGGCACCGATATTTCTTGTGGCATGCGGCTGCTGACGACCGGATTAACTCTTGAGCAAGCCGACGCGCATAAAGACGTCATTACTCAGCGGTTAACGCAAGTGCTACTGCAAAATGAGCGCGATGTTCCGTTATCTGCACAGGCGTTCACCGCGCTTTTTGATGGTGGACCGGCAGATTGTGTGTCGACCTTGCCATCAGCGGGTCTCTGGACACGCACAAATATCCCCCGAATGGCGCAAGAGATCGACCGCTGCATTGGACTGAACGAGCATAACAGTCATTCTCGTTATGCCCCACCCGCCCTGCTGGCAACGGACCGCACATTACTCCGCGATCCTTGTCTTGGTACGCCAGGTTCAGGTAATCATTTTATTGAACTTCAGGTGGTGGATAGCGTGGTCGATCGCCATGTGGCCTGGCAACAAGGGCTGAAAACGGGCGATGTCGTGGTGATGATCCATAGTGGATCACGAGATGTCGGCTTTTACGTCGGACGACGCTGGATGGACCGTGCCCGTGCAGCCTGGCCTGCCGGGCATAAACATCCACAAAGCGGATTATATGCTCTGGACGGTAAACTGTCGGAGGAATACCTACTGGCGATGGGAATGGCGGCACGTTACGCGTGGTTAAATCGCGTGACCATTGCGGAAATGATTCGTGTATGTTTTGCCGATTTATTCCATCAGGATAATTCACATCTGGTGGTGGATGTGCCGCATAACATCATCCTTCGCGAGCATGAAATGAATATTCATCGCAAAGGCGCAACACCAGCACGTGCGGGCGATCTGGCGCTAATCCCCGGTTCAATGGGCGATTATTCGTGGCTTGCGGTCGGTTGCGGCAACCCGCAGTGGCTGTGGTCATGCAGTCACGGAGCGGGACGCAGCCAGCGACGGCAGGCTATGCGTGCGCACGCGACTGACAATTCAACGCTTCCGTGGCAGTGCGTCACATTACGCGAAGAACGACGTCTTGAAGAAGCGCCAGCTGCTTATAAAGATATTGGTCCGGTTATCGAAGCCCAACAAGAAGCCGGATTAATTCAGCCTGCGGTCAGATTTCGACCGTGGTTAACGTTTAAGGGGTAACTGAAATGATAAATGGCCTGCGGTTCTCACGCAGGTCAAATCTGGTATCTGCGTAAGCTAACAAACTTGTTTATCACAATCTCAGGCCATCCGAAGATGGCCTGAGATTATTGCCCCCCTTAGATACACTTTTAGCGCAATAATCAGCCAAGGCGGTAGCTAAATGTCCGTGACTGCCCCGGTAAAAATGCCCCCAGTTCCTTTAAATTATCTCTTTCCGCTGTGCTGATGCTTTCATCCATCATCGTTTGCGTACATGAAATCACCTCACGACTGAACGCGACAGTTGCCTCACAGGTTGTCGATTCTGCCGGATTAAACAGTCGCAATACCACTTCTTGCCGGTCTTCCGCTTTTTTAAGAGCGCTAATCAGGCATCCCACAGGGGGCATTTTCAGCAAGCTATAGCTTTCCGGCACATTGAATCCGGCTTTATTTAACTTCATCGCATCCCACGGGATTTTGTTGTAACACTGTACAGGCGTCAGCCATGCACGCGCCTGCTGGGCTACACCGGCGGTCGAAGGCGTACCTGTATAACTAAATAAGCTCAGACGGCAGCTAAAGGAGCCACGTAATTGTGAATCGGGCACCGGCATTTTTATTCCCGAAGGACGTCCAGGCCTTAAAAGCAGATCTTCTTTCCCCAGTAAGCCCACGCCACGCAGCAACGTAATGGCAAAGGTTTTCTTCTCTTCACCGATGACTTCGAATTCACGTAGCCCTTCGCTAAAGACAGCCAGACCGTTACGCCCTTCCTGTAAGGCAGCATAGTTGAGCATATTCCATACCGGAACCGGCGCTTCTTTCCAGCCTTCTTGCTGCCAGTTGTTCATTGCACTGTCGTTCACGGGGCGCGTTAGCGAACCAAACTGGGTATCGGCCAGAACATTGTCGGTGTTGAAAGGTGTAGGGACCAGGACGCGAAGGCGATGATCGTCAGCCTGGTTATCAAGGTTGTCAGCGCCAATGATATAAGACAGTAATTCACCATTTGGATTGTCCGCTCCACCCAACATG
>NZ_PTRE01000158.1 GCF_002965065.1 Escherichia sp. MOD1-EC7003 | reverse complement strand
TACGCAGTTACCGCGCTTATATCCCCGCCCGATTGGGCGAGGTCTTACGCGCAAATTGATAATTTATCAAGACGTTTTTTTATTTCCGTTTTAGGATAATCAGAATGAACAACGATTGGATTAAAGTTCGGTACAGTTTTCTGATAAATAGTCAGTATTTCTTCTGCTCGCTGCTTATTGCTAGTACGGGCCATAAGCAAATGATCAAGGCCATTATTTAAGTCTTTACGCAGTTGACCAATAGCTGTCTCTGCGATTGCATGATCCATAAGATCAGAGTAATACTCTTCTACAGGCAGCAAATTTACATTTGTAAAATAGCCTGCTCGTTGGGCTTCCCCCATAGTGTAATTATAGATAATTTTCCCACCAAGGGACTTCTTATCATTCCTAAAGGGGGTAGCTGTAAACTGCACAACACGTTTGTCTTTAAATCGTTCGCGAATTGTCTGCCATGATGAGGCTGAGATATGATGAGCCTCATCAACAAAAAGATGGCTACATGACTCGCAAAGTGCATTTAATGCTGTTTCGGAGCATGCAGACAAAACACTGGTCGTAGCAACCAAGACATTTGATTCACAAGTTAATTGCTCAGCTTCTTCCGCTACCTGAATTCCCTTCTTAATAATAGCGACATTAGGGAGTGCAATGTTAGGCGGAACGACTGTTAACTCTGGCAAACATCCCAACTCAATGAATTTTTTGGATATTTGTGTTCGGAGAGAGTCAGATGGGACTATGAGCAAAATTCGCTCGCATCGCTGGTATATCATGGTAGCCAGCATTGTTTCCGTTTTTCCCGTTCCAGTGGGCAGTACGACAGTAGCCGGTTCTACCTGCAAATCAGTAGCGAAATAGCCTGCAATTGCATGAAGTGCACCCAGTTGGGGTTTTCTGAGACCAGGAGAATAGCGCTCTGGATCGTCCTCTCTAAACTGAAATTGATGATGCCATTGTTCATTAATTTCATCAGATGAAGTGCTAAATACCTGCTCTGGAAATTGCTCCCAGCTTAACTCAGTATCTTCTCGCCATTTTTCGAATGTAAATGGTTCCTTAGCTTTAAGGGAAGCTACACCATCTGCGCATTTCCCCCTAGAATTTGGATCTTTCAGATAGATACAGTCTAGAGGAGGCTTTAGACCCGTAACAAGTTCAAAATATCCTTGGAAACGTGCATTTCTTACTTGAGCCGATACTGTTGTTGATCGGCAAAGTAATTTATGAACATAATTCCCCCCCACTTTTCTTAAAGGGGCAGCTTTCGCGGGCAAGGTAAATTTAATTGTTAACAGGTCAAATAAGTCCATATGTACTTACCTCTTAAGATGTCCTGAAAAAGCCTGCTGACTTAACTTAGAGAAGAGGGCGTCGCTATCAATATCGCCTGACGCCATTTTATTTAAGCTATTGTTGATTATTGATACAATCGAATGAAAATTAACCATGAGTTCGTCGGGCGGAATTAGAACTTCAAAATTTTTAAGTTCAACAGGAGAGATATGTGGCACCGTTGTTTCTGTTGGGCAGCAATGCTTTTCGAAAGCTGGCGATTTAATACAACTGTAAATATAGTTTGTGTAAGATTCGCAACGAGGTCGTAACCTAGCTACACGCTGAACTAAGTACGTTTCTCGCTGATTTTCAGGGAATATGCATACTTTTAACCCGCTTGATATCCACGGACGGTCCATAGCAAGGATAATATCACCTGCCTTAATTAAATAATTATCTAGTTTTTCCAGTTTGTTTTTTGGCCAGAATTTTGTATCAGCCCAATCTAAATATCCCGTAAGCGTATTTGCCCCTCTGCAAAGCCGTACCGCTTCAGACGAATCACTAATGTACTCATTACTTTTGAATGCAAAACCTGTAATGACATCTGCCAATTCAGTAATGGGGGATTTTTTAAATTTTTTTGGATTTTCAACAGGGTCACCAAACATCTCCAAAAATGTAGCACGCAAAAAATCATCAGCCAGTTTGATAGTTTGTTCTCGTTTTTTGCGTATGGCATCAGATAAATCAAGAACAGAAGCAATTTTCACTTGCTCATTTAAAGATGGTAAATATATTTTTAGCTTTGCTAAGTCATCCTTATTAAACCCAGCTTGAGCGGCTCGAGTAGAAACATTTTTTATAAATTCTTGAAATACTACACTGTTTAAAAAATGCCATAAAAATCTCTTGTTTATTTTTTTTAAATCAGGGATGGCTTTAACCAAAGCAACGTTATATGCTCCTGATAACCCAGAGAGAATTTTTCCAATAGATGCTCCATATCTACCTATTAGAATATCATCGTCATTACATTTTTTCAGAGTATGCCTATCCTTAATATAAACAGTTTTATCCTCTCTTTTAAAATCTTGGATTTGTAAAAGCCTTATATATCCATCTTTTTTTTCATAAACAAACTCGTCCTTTGGAGGCTGAGTTCCTCCTTGGATATCACATACTTCAATAAAGGAATATTCTTTCCTGCTCACAGCATCCCCTCCAGCTCATCCAAATCCGCCAGAATCTCTTTTTCCAAATCTTTTAACCGCTTTAGTATCACCTTCGGATCTTCATACTCTTCCGCCTGATACACCACTTCTTTATAACGATTAATAGAGAGGTCGTATTTCTGCGCAGCGATATCCACTTTCGGCACCACAAACGCCGCTTGAGTGCGATCTTTAAAATCAACGCCAGCATCAATCCCTTCCGGGTACTGCTGTTTCAGCAACGCGGCTAACTTCTCGCCCATAAAGTTATCTACCGGTAGCCCGCGCAGAGTACGGTAATGCTTCCAGCTCGCCAGCAGATGTGGCAGATCGTTCTCTTTTATCGGGTTACGCTTGTCATCCAGGCTGTAGCCATCATTTTGTAAATCGTAGAACCAGACCTCATCCGTCTGACCACCTTTAGTGAAAATCAGGATCGCTGTCGCCACGCCAGCATAAGGTTTAAATACACCGGAAGGCAGATTGATCACCGCCTCCAGTTGGTTATCTTCCACCAGCGTTTTCCGCAGTGACTGATGCGCCTTACTGGAGCCAAACAGCACGCCCTGCGGCACGATAGTGGCACTGCGTCCGCCAACTTTCAGCATTTGCAGAATTCGCGCCAGGAACAGCAGTTCAGTTTTTTTGGTTTTCACCATTGCCGACAGCGTGGAGTCGATATCTTCCTCGTCCAGTGAGCCGGTAAACGGCGGGTTCGCCAGAATCAGGTTGAAAGCGTTTTTACTGGCTTGCGGGAAGTTAGTGCTGAAGCTCTGACTCATGGTGTCCTGATAATGGATATCCGGCTCTTCCACGCCGTGCATAATCAGGTTCATAGCGGCGATACGCAGCATAGTAGTGTCAAAGTCGTAGCCGTGGAACATGTTGTTATCCACATGGTCACGCCACGGCGTCAGCAGATCGCCGGTAAAGATTTTTTGCTCTTCCAGCTCACCGCGTTCGTTGCTGCCAATTTCTGTATGGATGGACTCCAGCGAGCTGTATTTTTCCAGCAGGTACTCATAGCTGGTTGCCAGAAAACCACCGGTGCCACAGGCTGGATCGCAAATCGTCTCGCCGCGGGCCGGGTTCGGCTCCATCATTTCAACCATTGTGCGGATAATGTGGCGCGGCGTGCGGAACTGGCCGTTGATTCCAGCAGTGGTCAGCTTGCTTAACAGGTATTCGTAGAGATCGCCTTTGGTATCGCCGCGATCCAATGGCAGGTTTTTGATCACCTCAACCGCTTTGGTCAGTAATGACGGCTTAACAATCTCCAGACGAGCATCTTTCATAAAGTTGCCCAGCAGCGTCACCTTCGACGCATCGGCCTGGCCGAGCTGACGAAAATGCTGGAATACGCCATCGCGCACCACTTCCATCATCTCATCTGAGCCAAGATTGCTATAGTGACTGAAACGGAACTCCTGCTGTTCTGGCGCAAAACGCGGTTTAAAATCAATTCCCGCGATTTGTTTACGCTTCTCGTCGCGTTGTTCCTGGGTATCCAGCATCCGGGAATACATCAGATAGGTGATCTGTTCGATTACGGTCAGCGGGTTGGTGATACCACCCACCCAGAAATCTTCCCACAGGCCGTCGATTTTACTTTTTAAGTCACCGGTAATCATTGTTAGCGTTTATATCCTGTTTTAAATACAAAAGCCCCGCTGCCGGGGCTTGTCATGTGCGTATTATACCGTCGCTGCGTCGGTCACAACACCCAGCTCTTCGACTATCTTTTGCAAGCGGGCGATTTGCGCTATATCAGGGAACACACCGGTAACACCTTCGTTGTGGATATGTGTAAAAGGCTGCTCAAAGAGCTGCCGCATTTCAATGGTACCGTAATCACGGATATGGTTTTTCAGTAATGACAGGAAGCGCAGTTGTTGGCTGGTCAGGCTGTTGTCAGCGGCAAACTGGGCAAAGCGTACTTCAACTGCGTCGCTGTTCATCCCGATGATGGTTCGTAAAAGTTTATCCAGGCTGGCGGTTGCCTGCGGATAGAACTCTTTCAACGCACGAATATCAACGTTGGGGTTCTGGATCAGTACCAGCTTCGCCAGTTCATCCAGCTCGTTTTGCGTGACTGGCTCGCCGTTGCGGATTTTCTTCAGTACCGGGTTTTGCTGGAACAGCGGCTCCAGCGCCCCCTGGACCTGCTGGCGATAGAGTTTGAAATCAATCGAGCGGATATTAGTTTTGCGGGGCTCTGTCTGGATCAGGTTCGCATCTTCGGTAATATCTACCTGTATCGGACCAAATTTCGGCGTCGCGTCTTTTTCCATCAGGTGCATGATACCGCGCAAATGAATGCGGATATCCTCCAGCTCTTCCAGACTGGCCTGCTTCCACCAGCCTAGATCACGAAGCTGATTGATTCGTTGTCCCTGTTGCTGCACCTGCGCCAAATGCGGCGGCAGACGCTCCACTTTTTCGACGATGATCGGCCAGAGCACGTCCAGCTCTTCCGGGTTGGTATAACGGGCAGTTTGCGCCGCCAGAATATCCATATCAAAGCGTATGGCATCGCTTTGCCCGCGCACGTCCAGCCACTGCATCAGCGGGGCCAGAACAGATAGCAGATCCTGCTGTGTTTTCGGAGAAAGCTGGCGCAGCACCTTTTCATCACTGTACTGCGCTTTTTGCTGCCACTTTTCCTGTACGGCAATCGACTTTTCATCCAGTGCGTTGATTTGCTCGCGAAGCTGGTGAGCAACTAAATCCACCGCCTGTTTGTCGAATTTACGTTGCGCAGCGGCCCCTAGCATAACCCACGCTTCGAAGCGTTTTTGTGCAAGCGATTTTGTCGCTGTGACTTCGGCCTCTTCGGTATGCAGTTCGTGATACTCAAAATTGCCCCAGTGATCGAAAATGCGGAATTTCTGTTTATCCAGCGGTTTGCCGTTGTCGTCGTAACCGTACAGCCCCGGACAGAGGCGTGTACCACGGCCAATCATTTGCCAGAACTTCACTTTTGATTTGACCGGTTTGGCAAAGACCAGATTCACAATTTCCGGGACATCAATGCCGGTATCGAGCATGTCAACGGAGATTGCAATGGTCAGCTCTTTGTTGGTGCTTTCATCCAGCCCTTTGAAATCGTCAATCAGTTGCTCGGCGCGGGGATCGTAGTTGTCGATGACCTGGCAGAAACGTCCGGCAAACTGCGGATACATATCGTCGAACAACTCATTCAATAATAGAGCGTGTTTGTGGTTACGGGCGAAAATGATGGTTTTACCGGGAAGCTGGCCGTCCCGATCTTTCAGGCCATTTTCCATCAGGTTACGCAGGATATAGCGGTTGGTGTCTTTGTTGTAGATTGCCTCATCTAGCGCCTTGCCATCAAACTCCAGCGTATTGGGATCTATGCCTTGTTCTTCCAGCTCGCGGATTTGTGCGTCGCTTAATTTCTCCCGTTTAATGCCTTCGCGCAGGAATTCCGTGGTGTGCGTGACAACCTCATAGGGAACCAGATTGTTATCGGCGATGGCATCTTCCAGGCTGTAGTTGGCGGTAGGGATACGTCCTTCACAACCAAACAGGCCGAAAGTGGTTTTACTCACCATGTCGATCGGCGTGGCCGTCAGGCCAATCTGGAGGGCATCAAAATACTTAAACAGATCGCCGTAAACGTTGTAGATAGAGCGGTGGGATTCATCGGCGATGATCAGATCGAAATAACCGACATCGAAATGGTCCATGATTTTCATCATGCCGGGATAGGTGGCAATGTAGATCCTGGCGTTCTGCCTGTCTGCTTTTTTCGATTTTCCAACTACATACAGCGGCTCATTGGTGAATTGATTAAAGGCATTCGCCGCCTGTTTACGTAATTCTTTGCGGTCGCAAAGAAACAGGACGCGTTTTACCCAGCGGGCATCAATCATCAGTTTGCTTAGCGCTATTGCCACGCGGGTTTTGCCTGTACCCGTAGCCTGAACAATTAACGATTGCCGGTATTTATTGGTAAACCGCTCGCTGACACGGGCAATGGTTTCAAGCTGGTACAAACGTCCGGCAACGGCCTTACCCTCGTTATCTTTTACGTGCGGCACACTGTTCAGCGGCAGACGGGTTTCACGCTGTTGAATAAGATATTGCAGGCTTTCCTTGCTGTAGAAGCCAAACACCCGACGCGGGGGATAACCATGAGTTTTATGGTCGTCCCACAGCCAGATATCGTAGCCGTTGGTGTAGAAGATGACCGGGCGCTGACCATATTCTTTTTCCAACCAGTCGGCATACAGTCGGGCCTGAATTCGTCCTTGCTCGGCATTGACGCTGGTTTTTTTTGCTTCCACCACCGCCAGCGGTTTATGCGCCTCATCCCACAAGACATAATCCGCATAACCGTCACCGGTTGCAGTAGGTTGTTCTTTAACGGGGTGTTCCTGCGTAACCTGATCGGTATTATTAAGCTCTTCGCCTACATTCCAGCCAGCAGCAAGCAGGCGAGAGTCAATCAGGCGACGGCGGGTTTCCGCTTCATCAATAGAGAGAATATCGGCAACATGCTGGTTACGCGCTCTGGCTTCATTCAGGCGCTGAGTAAGGTGTTCGGCCTTTTCCTGCTCTTGCTGTAGTGCGCGTTGTAGCGCCAGTTCGCGCTCACGGCTTTCATCCTGAGCCTTGATTGCATCTTCCAGACGTTTTTCATCTGCACGACCTGAAGATTGTGTTAATGGAGGGAGAGTGAATTTGGGACAGTCATCAACATTACCGTGGGCGTAGCGAACATACAGCCAAATTCCTAACAAATACGCTTCTTTGAGCAGCCAGTAAGTATCTTTAGCTTTGATACGTCCACCGTGCGCGGCACGGTTGCCATGGATACGCAGCGCATCCATTTTCATGATAATGGCTTCCGGCATCATGCTGGTAAAGACATCAGCATTCATTAAATCGTAAAGATTAGCCTTAATACCTTCCGGCAACCGCTCCTGACGGTATAACCAGCGCACCATCAATTCGGTGTAGTTGCGCAGCTTGACCAGACAGCTTTCCGGATCGGAGTGAACATAGCGTTCTGCCATACACGCGAGTTCTGCCAGTTCCGGCCACTGGCTGCGCAACATTTCAAAATTGAGAGACTGCTCCATCAATCATCGCCTTATGTCGTGGATACAACAGGATTTTTGGAAAGAATATCACACAAATTTGGCTGATGAAGTGAGACTGATGGCGTATGGTGAATACAGATTTACGGATAGAATTATCAAAAAATACCCACCCATCAGGTCTGCTACTGCTTCAGGCTTTACAGCCAATGTAATCAATGTACGTACCCTTTTTATTTATAACGATTTTCAGAACTAAATCATTTCAATGAACAACGGGAATCCCCTCTCTCGAAATGCGACACGCCGTGTCATATTTTGATTGTATTTTGGTGTTTTATTTTTGTTAACTTTTTAAATTTCAATTTGTTATGTGAGACCTATCTTTTCGCGATTTTTTCTCTACGCGCCCCTTTGGTACGACATAACGTGTCGTACCTGTACGGCATAATCTCCTATATCAATATCAGGTTATTTTGGGAGAACAGGACTGTCCCCACCATGAAAACACAAAACGATCATAATGACCGCCTGTCCGTCAGGCTATCGGTCATTATTAGCCGGTTACTGGCTGGCGAATCCCTGGAGCTTAAAGCGTTAGTTAATGAATTTGGTGTCTCAGAACGCACCCTACAGAGGGATTTTCAACAACGTCTGATTCATCTGGATCTGGAACATTCCAGCGGCAGCTATCGGCTTATCCGACGACCAGGCCGGGAGCACTTACCCAATACCTTTGCGTTTATCCGTAATTCCGGGATTTCAGGGATCATTCCGGCTCAGAATCGCAGGTTAATTCGACTGATTACCAGTAACTCCGAAAGCTCGCCGTGCCTTATAGGGCATGGAGGACTGCCATCTCCAGTTACACAAACCACAAGTTTTCTGGAACTGGCAGAAGCTATCCGCGACTACCGTGCCGTTACATTATTAGTTAACGGTAAAAGCTACGAAGCAGTAGCTCCCCGCCGTCTGATATTTCAGTCCAGAAACTGGTTTCTTGTCGCTACCCGCACCAGAAATTTACAGGTGTTTCGGATGGAAGACGTTAACGCTGTAACCGTTCTGGATACCTCTTTTTGCAGAAAGCCTGAACTTGATGCCCTCACCGCCAGTGAGGAGTTTATTTCGGCCCTTCCTCACTTTCGTTTCATAAGTGACGTAATTCAGACCTTCAGAGAGTAACAGACAACGTTCATTTCAAATTAAAAAGGAGTAAGCGGCTCGTCAGAACCGTATTGATATTTACTGAGAGCTCAGATCAACTTTCCAGGG